>JAQYWP010000343.1 GCA_029379285.1 Rhizonema sp. PD38 | reverse complement strand
TCAATACGCCGAACCAACCGATGTAGATTCGGTTCTCGGTGCTGGTGATCCATTCGCAGAACTTGTCCCATACATTGGCGCTACTGCGCTGTTGTAAGGTTGCTGTCATTGTTTTTACGATTGCTTGAATTGGTTATGTATGTTGGGCGACTTTTTGTTTCGCCTGAATTCATAATAGTTTACATTCCTTTACAAAAGCAAGGGGTCTTTGATTACTAAGAGTAATCATACTTATCAGGTTTACTTATAGTAAAATTTGCAACTCCATGCTGGAGACAGCTATGTCGCGATCTCCGCCCTCAGAGTAAAATCCGAATAATACGTTCGTTGAAACCATTGGTTGAGGCGCTCCTGATTTCTTGAGTAGTTGTGTTCACGAGCGCATCTGAGCTAATACTGACTTCTTCCTTCACTGAGATCTGCGCGCCCTTAATAATTTGAGTTCTGATGGCGAAAGCGATTGCAGCAAGTTTAGATGATTTTGCCAGCTGAGGATGTGTCGTGCGTATTGCCTAGTTGAGATGCGCGAGAACACCTAGGGGGAGAAATGAACTTCTCCCCATACATCCCCGTCAACCGGGTGGCCAAGCCATCTGCCGTCCTCCCAAAATATGTATGTGTAAATGGTAAACAGTTTGACCCCCGTCAGGACCATTATTGATAACGATGCGATAGCCGTTTGTCTGTAATCCAGCAAGTTCTGCAACATGCTTCGCTGTTAACAAAAGATGTCCCAGCAGGTTAGCATCATCAGATTCTGCCTCAGCTAATCTAGCTATGGGTTTTTTGGGAATGAGGAGAATATGAACGGGTGCTTGGGCATTGATATCTTTAAATGCCAGCACCAACTCATCTTCATAAACAATATCAGCCTTAATTTCCCGACGAATTATTTTGCCGAAAATCGTATCTGTGCTTTCACTCATGCTAAATTATCTGTGATTTTACTCTAATGGGATTGTAACCAAGAATCGTACTCTAAAAGACTGTGATAAAATTTACTAGTGTAGTAAACACCTGAAATTGTAGTATCTTGGCTAAAACGTGGGTATATCTATAGTAGTTTTATTTGACTCGCGAGAATTTGAGCTACGTGGACAATGCCTAACAGTACTAAATATAGATCTTTCTTTAGGAGGTATTACCTACCCTAAAAAAACTCAAATTGTTCTCTTCATTTAGGAGATACGACAGGTGATTTTTGACAACAAAAATTTAAAACGTGGTGTTTTGCGGAATGACTGCAGAAGCCGTTGAAGAATTACTCAAGAGCAACAATGCTACTGAAAAATCTTTGTTTTTGCATAACTTATTGCAAGTTAGTAAAACTAAAACTCAAACACATATAAAGAAAGGATTGATTACTTATGGCTACTCCGTCAACAGCTACTTCTACACCCCTCTCACCCAGTCAGGCTGATACTTTTGCTTCTTCTCAAGGAGATTTAAACTTAACAAACTTCAGTGAACGCTTTTCAACAATCGAAAAACAAAATCATGCTGATAATACACCTGTTGCCAAAGGTGGAACTGTTGAAGCGCACAATATTCATGTATTAATTAATGTTACAGATGAGCCTCCATCAGTCTCTACATCTGCTTTAAGTCAAGTATTTGGTGACAGTAAAGATAATTCAGCAACAGCAAAAACTCAGGCTATAATTGTGATGAATTTTGATGTAGCTGCTGGAAAAGTGTTTTCTTTTGAATTCTCAGCTACTTTAGATATACAGACAAGAATCCGTGAGCTAAAAGTAGAGAACGCTCATGCATCTGGAGACATTTCCTTCAATTTATTTGATACCTCGGACGTACCCAAACAGAATTTGAAAAACTTTCTTTCTTCTTTGTTATCTAATGACATAAATAGCACCATTAAAAAAAGTCCCTTAGACTTCTTTACCTTTGCTGAAAGTTTAAATAGTTTTGGCAATAACGATTCTGACAGTTATCAAAAAAGCCAAAATGTTACAGTATTCAACGGAGACAAAAAATTCGTTGTTGGAGGAACGCAAGAATTTGCTAAACATTCTGTCAAGGGTTCTTTTAAACGTTCCTTCGCGAAAGCAACAAACTTAACTTTAATAGCAACGAGGAGGAGTGAAGCTAAAGTTACAGCCTCTAATCAAGCAAAAGCTTAGCTTGATATAGCAATCTGCTTTGATTTTTGAACTTACTTGTTGTCGGCAAGCAACAGGTAACATTGAGTTTTACTAAGTCTTGTTCAAAAATCAAAGAGGAGTCCTATACACTTTTGGCACTACATTGCAGTTCTATTCGATTTGTAAAAATTGTGACAATCAGAAACCCGCTTTATGTGCTTTCATGCTCTCCTCCACTGATTGTAATACCACCCCTAAATCAAACGCGCTCCAAACAATATCCGTGACTCTCTAAGAAGTAAAGGAGCGCGGATATTGTATCGCCGAACTTAATTATTGACTTAGAATCTTTAATAATGCCTGCCGATAAATATTTATGCCCTCGTTATTTAGATGGGCACCATCTTCTGAACTTAAATTATCTTTCAAAGCACCATTTTGATTTAGTGATTGAACTTCTTGTAGTTCAAATGGTATATTGTTCTTGATGGCAACTTGATTCATCACAACATTAATCTTATCTACACTAGGATTTGTTGCTGAGATAGTTGGATCTAAGCTGGCTGCTGGTGTGGAGTAAAAAGCTGGAATCAAAAAGATTTGGCGACTACCAAGGCTTCGTACTAAGGAAATTGATTCCTGGAGTTTGTTGGCAAATAATTCATTGCTTAATCCGTACCAAGCATCATTGCCACCAATGGCGATCGCAGCTTTTTCACATCTAATTTTAGTAGGAATGAGAAGTCTCAGTTGTTCAACAAGTGAAATACCACTCAAACCATCTAACGCAAAATTAAAAGTTCCATTACCAAGTTTATTACCAAGTTCAGCAGTCACAGAATCACCAAATAAGCAAGCAGAGAATTGCTTTCCTTGAGTCGCAAATTTCTGATATTGGACTTCAAGTTGCCATAAAGGTGTAGAACTTAAGTTATCTTTAGGCGGTGTCTCTGTCTGAGAGAAATTTAACATAGTTCCTAAATTTAACGCTGCTGGAACGTCAATAACTAGTCTGTCACTAGGATAAGCTTCAAGAAAGCTGACGACGCTCAAACCATCTTGAGAGTTAGCTCCTTGGATAACAGCAGCGGAGAGTGCTTGTACCCCGGCTTTGTCACGACGGGCAATACCTTGGGAAACACCAGATAAAATCTTTTTAGCAAGTTCTGTATTTAGTACCTTATCCAAAGCTGCAAGCTCAAGAGACATTTTTACTTGCAAAGCTTGATGAAATTCATGAACTTGTTCGCGATTGAAGAAATTGAGAAAAGATCGTAAATCAGAAGAAACCTGTTGCGTATCGGCATACTTACGTAAATCGGTAACAGGTAGTGATTGCTCAAATAAACCGTACCGAAAGATCACCTGCTTTGCAGCATAACAAGGAGTTGCTGCCATCGTCAGTGATAGCAAGCAGATACATAAACCTAGCAATACATAGCGCAAATATTTCATCGTTCTCGTTCTTATCTGGATTTTATGACTCCACTACGTATAGTCACTTGCAGTTCTTAGGAATACTAAATGACAAGCAAATATATTAACTTACTATCGCGCCGACAATATTATATAGATAATTTATGTTATTTAGAGTCTGGAACTCATCAATTATGGGTACCGACGCAATACTGCTCGGTTAAGCTCAAAATTTGAATTCAAGGTAGGTTGGGGAGCCAGTTCTGCAGGGAGGGTCTCCCTCCGGAGGAATCTGGTGTTTGAGGAACGAAACCCAACATTCATAGGCATTTGTTGGGTTTCGCTGTCGCTCAACCCAACCTACAATTTTCCTTAACCGAGCAGTATTCGGCGTGTTCGTGAATGTGTTCGGAGGATTACATAAAGTTTATATCAGAATCCCCGCATCGTTCTTAGGCAGCGATCGCATCATTATTGCCCCACCATCTCTCACTACCTTTATGGAGCATCACAAAAACAGCGTCTAACACTAATCGCCAAGAGTTCTTCCGTCTCATATCCAGCTTGCCAAGTCCATTCTCTAATGCCCATTTTTTAACCAGCGCTGTGTCTGTTACTTCAAGTAGGCCTTTGACATGATGCTTAAGGACATTAATGGTGGTTTTGGTGCTAAGATTAAACATGATCGGATTCCTACTTGGGTTTTAGACATGATTCGGATTCCTCGTTGGGTTTTGGTCAAGTCACCGCTAATCTCCTGAGAAAAGTTCGGCGGTGGCTATCACATTAATTACATATTAACACCTGGTATACCCGGTAGTCAAGCAATTAAAGGAAAAACTTTATGGCAGGAGTTGGAAGAGAAGCAACCCAATTCAAAAGTAAAGGACTAGACATAGGTAGCAAAAGACCTTTCTCCTTCAAAATCCCTGATAAATATGATGATATTTTGTTGTCGCTTCCCAATCGTAGTGCAAAGATTCGGCAATGGGTTATTGAAGGAATGATCCGAGATGGCTTGATAGAAGAGTAACTAGTACTCGCAGAAATTAACCCCGGTTATTAGTAACACAGGTGTTGGTTTAAAAAATCTCGGTCGTTCATTCTGTTCTGTCCGATAGTTTTTTGCTGTACCGTTCTATCCCAGAATAGCGCTGCTCATTGGGTTCACCTGATCACAATTGATGAGGTGGTGGATGCCGATATGCTCCACAGTGTTTAGTACAGTGAGTGAATCAACAACCAACACTAAGTAATGCATTTACTTTACTATTACTTAAGAATTTTCCCCAGGAATTTTGAGCTACCAGCGCGATTCAGTCTAACCACATTATCAGCAACTAAGCCGCGATCGCCCACTCTTGCTTTGCCTGCTCCATAGCGTACAGGCTATGATCCTTATGTATCGCATTGAAGAAGGCAGAGGGCAGAAGGAACAATTGGATGGGGATTCAGACCCCAACCAATTGTGAGCACCGTGTAGACGGTGGGGTTTTAGACCCTTGTTCCCTTCGCAGATCGGGCAGAGGACAGGAGCCAGTATTCCCGAATGCCTCCTGCCTCCTGCCCTCTGCCTTTCTTGATAAAAATAGCTTCTAGTACCAGCCGCCAGCAGGACTTCCTCCTCATGTCCAGTCGGCCCAGCCCCTGTTTTAATGCCCATTTTTTGACCAACGCGGTATCTGCCAAGCCCAGCAGCTCTTTTACGTGATACTTGATGACACCAATAGTGGTTTTGATGCTATGATTAAGCATGACAGTTTCCTTTTGGATATTGCTCAAAACCCACCGCTATACTTTTCTCAGGAGCAGGCGGTGGACATTAACATTATTATATTAACCCGAATATAGTCGGGAAGTCAAGCTATTAAAGGAAAACTTTATGACTGGGGAAGGTAGTAAAAAAACTCAGTTTAAGGATAAGGGTGTAGGAGTAGGTAGGAAACCACCACTGTCATTTCAAATCCAAGACCCTTATGACGAAATTCTCAGGTCTCTCCCAAATCGGAGTGAGAAAATTCGAGAATGGGTAATTCAAGGCATGCTCAAAGAAGGACTCCATACTCAGCTACAAAACCAAACAACTAGCAGTTGCTAGTGTGATCGCTCATAATACAAAAAAAAGGGGGTAGGATTGGGGATGACCATGACTACCCCTTTTTTTGCTTCCAGACCATTCTCTCAACACAACGCAAAACTTACAGTTGAATGTCGCCGCATTGAAACGCACTTTGACTAAGCATTTACAAGAAAACTTACAATCAGAATCTAATCAATAGCATTTAAAGAAAGGGAATACTAAATGACGAGCAACTTTACCTTGCTCGCTATAGCAATCTGCACATCATTTGTGAGAGATGAGAAACTGGGTTTCTGAGGTTTAGCAATTCTTACAGATCGAATACCACTGCTATATCTCACGAAAACATTATATATATAACTTATGTTAACTAGAGTGTGGAGCTCATCAATTGTGGGCATTGACGCCGTTAAGATCGGCGTGGAAGTCGATGTGTCGGGAGGATTGCCCGGTATTCTGGTGTTAGGACTGCCAGATACAGCAGTTCAGGAATCGAAGGAAAGGGTAAAAGCAACTTTAAAGAACACTAATTTTGCCTTCCCTATGAAGAAAATTGTGATTAATTTAACACCAGCTGATATACGTAAAGAAGGTCCGTGTTTTGACCTGCCTATCAGCATAGGAATTTTAGCAGCTTCCGAGCAAGTGAGTGCTCAGTTATTGGGAGATTATCTGTTTTTAGGGGAAGTTTCCCTTGATGGTACCTTGCTTCCAGTTCCTGGTATTCTACCTATTGCTGCAACTGCTCAAAATATGGGAATCGCTGGTTTAGTTGTTCCATTTGATAATGCACAAGAAGCCGCTGTGGTGGAAGGATTAGCAGTTTATGCTTTCAAAAGTTTGCAGAATGTTGCTGATTTTTTAAACAATCCAGGACGTTACAAACCTGTGCAACTTGATGATGCTGTAGAGACGCAACATATCGCATCATCACATCCAGATTTAAGTGACGTTAAAGGACAGGCTCATGCTCGTCGAGCCTTAGAGATTGCGGCAGCAGGTGGACACAATCTCATCTTTGTCGGACCGCCAGGAAGTGGGAAAACAATGTTAGCCCGACGCTTACCTGGGATTTTACCACCATTGTCATTTAGCGAAGCTTTGGAAGTAACTCGCATTCATTCCGTAGCTGGGTTATTGAAAAATAGAGGATCGTTGGTACGCGATCGCCCTTTCCGCAGTCCGCACCATTCTGCCTCTGGTCCTTCTCTCGTCGGTGGCGGCAGTTTTCCTCGTCCGGGGGAAATATCTCTATCTCACCAAGGGATTCTTTTCATGGACGAACTCACAGAATTTAAACGAGACGTTTTAGAATTTCTGCGTCAGCCTTTGGAAGATGGCTATGTCAGGATTTCTAGGACGAAACAATCGGTAATGTTTCCGGCTCAATTTACATTGGTGGCAAGTACTAATCCCTGTGCTTGCGGTTACTATGGCGATCCGATCCAACAATGTACCTGTTCGCCACGCCAAAGAGAACAATATTGGGCAAAGCTTTCTGGTCCTTTGATGGATCGAATTGATTTACAAGTGGCGGTGAATCGCTTGAAACCTGAGGAAATTACGACTCAACCCACGGGAGAATCATCCGTCACAATACGGGAAAGAGTTCAACTTGGACGCGATCGCGCTCTGAGCAGATTTAACCAAGAACTAAATCTGCGCTGTAACGCACATATGCAAAGCCGCCATCTCCAAAAATGGTGCAAGTTGGATGATACAAGTCGCAATTTATTGGAAGGGGCAATTAGAAAACTTGGTTTATCAGCAAGAGCAAGCGATCGCATTCTTAAAGTAGCACGTACCATCGCAGATTTAGCAGGAGATGATCACTTGAAAACGCAGCATGTTGCTGAAGCAATTCAGTATCGTACAATTGATAGAATGCAATAGACAATTGACATTCCAATCCAAAATCAAAACAGCGATGGCACCTCGTTCTACATTCGCGTGGATAAGTAATAATACTTAGTATTAAAAAGATACCCTTGAAAACAGGATGATGAATCTACTGTAGGCAATTCTGAGAGGGGTATTTTCAGCGTCAAATACCGCACGAGCCAAAATGAGATGCACCCCGCATAATTTTTGTTTGAACTTGAACAAAACCTGTGATTGAGCAACTTACTGCTCAATGGCTGAAATGGACTTATTTTTGTACAGTTCTCCGTTTGGGGGACAGAAACCTGCTAAATAAAAATAAGGCAGCGATCGCTGTCCTACCTGTTGCTTCTAAGATTGTTGATTCATTGAAGCAACAATCTTAGAAGCATGTGCATAGCGGGTAGTCTACGCAAGAATCTTTTTGATTTACGATGTATGGCAGTTGTTCATAATCTTCCTGTTTTGGCTCAATTTTGTGTATAATAAAATACTTCAACGTGAGCTACAAAAAAATGCCAGACTCTTGAAGGGCGATCTCTGTTCCAAGCCAAAGTAAAAATCTGCCTTGTCGCTCCATGTGCATTATTCAAGCTATATTACAGCAAATATTTTGCTGTAAAGCATTAAAT
>JAQYWP010000001.1 GCA_029379285.1 Rhizonema sp. PD38 | reverse complement strand
GCTGCTCGATATCGTAGCTAGTCACGAATACTTCTTTGAGATTCTTGTCCAGAGGGGCATAACCAAAATATTGCCTGATAATTTCCTCTCGTCCCTCCGAAGAATATTTTGGCTGGATAAATATATCCTCTAGCTGACCGAGTATTTTTTCAAAAAATGGCTCGTAAAATATTTCCGCCCCATACTCGATATAGATTTGCAAGAGATTCTCTGCACTGTATTCAGGCAAAAGGGAACCATCAAGTGCGTCTATTAATCCGGGTTTAGTCAGTCCGAGTGCAAGAATTCCACCGGTTGAAGTGCCTGCAATTAAATCAAATAAACTCGAAATCGGCTTTAGTGTCCGCTTTTCAATCTCTGCTAAGATCATTGCTGGTATAATCCCCCGAATACCGCCTCCATCAATAGCAAGTATTTTATATTTAGGATTGGCTTCAGTATTCATAGTTTTTTCTGATTCCTCCTGGGCAAATGTTTGTGCTTGTTCGGGGGGTTGGATATTGACTATAACTTCGCTTTGTCCAGTTTGGGCTGTTTTGGTTTCTTCTGCCTCAGTCAGGGAGCTAATCCCGGTTTGAATGGTGTCGGCGGACTCAAGTATGTCTTTTGTTGTCCCTTTTCTTCGCTTCGCCTGACGCTCGTCGGGAGCTAACACAGTCGTGATATCGGTGGATAAATCGAAGTTAGATGATTGTGCAATTCCGAATGGAAGTTGTGCTAAATCCCACGTGGGACTGCCATGCAAGGTTCCTCCATGAGCATTTGCAGTGCAGTCTCGGATAGTTGCCCCAAGTCCTTCGTTTAACATCCAGTAAGCCACTAATCCAAGTTCATTCCCGACTAAAGCTCCATGACAATGCTTCTGGATTTCCGCCCCTGTACAGGGATAATTCCAGACACTAATGTTAGCCAATTGTCCTGTGAAGTAGATGTAATTGTGTAATGTCGCACCAAGAGTGACAGAACTAGTTGCGTTGTTTAAAAAAGAACCCGTTAAAGACCCAGTATACTCATGCTCATCCAAAGATATAGTCAGTTGACCTGCATTAAAAACGATAGCAAAGAAGTGCCATTCTCCAACAGTTAATTCCCCACTACCAAAAGTTTTGATAACATTGTCAATCTTCTCATCAATGTATACATCTAGATTCCCCGATTCACTAATGCCGAACTCAAAATTATCGCTATATCTATCTGAACTCCTGGCAAAAAAAACATTGTGCGCCCCATAGGTACTAGCTTTATTTGTTAATTGATGAGGATTTACCCATCCGGAAATTGTAAAAGCTGAACTCCCCTGAGCAAAAACACCCCCAATATCATTCTTACCAAAATCTATGTAATCATCCTGACCATCAAATGTCAGAACAGATCGTAATTGAGTGGGTACAGAATTGGTCACAATACTTTTCTCTCCAGATCTGAGTAGAAAGAATCCTTAAAATTTCATCTTGTAGACGCTAATTTATCTTCGTTTTGCCAAATCGTATCAGATGTTCTACCACCTACCACTCCGCATCATTTAAGTCGTAGAGGTAGGCGAGCGCAAGTCGCACGCAGATTCACATTTAATCCCGAGGATGTACATGATCATTTTTAATGCGATCGCCCCTGTGTATTCATTCTTTAGCTCGGATAAAATGCTATTGACCAGTGGCTCAAGAGACATCCTCCCATTGGCATAAACTAACCTCAATAATAAATATATAATTGTCATCCATTGTGGCTTGAAAGATTTATCAACAAACATGTACTCTTTTAAAGTACACCCGGATCTTGGCTCTGATGAAAAAATGATTGCATCTGTTATGTTAGCGCAATCACATTGGCTATACTCAAACCCCTTTTTATCAATTTTACCCCTTCTGTAAGTATATAGTATCAGCAGCTGGCAAATTGCTATTCATTGTTAGTGTAGTAGCTTTCCTATCATCTCACCATTGATGTGAAAATGCAATAACACGTATGACAGGGCAAATATATTTTATTTTTAGAATGCTTACTGGAAAAAGGTTTTAAGCATTTATTATTTTGATTTCTCTAGATATTAAACTTTGCTCTGCATGGATTACAGAATATAGAACTTACGCATTGACAGGAAGTACCGAACATGAGGTACAGGTTTGGACATTCAAACCAGATTTTTCGATGATATTTTAGTGATGCCTGCGGCGGGCTACGCCTACACCACCCATCTGACGGTAATTGTCAAAAGTCTAAAACGACCAAATTCTGTTCACACACATGATGTCTTATTTGTACAGTGCGTAAGTCCTAGAATATTTGAAGTATCTGGGCAGATTTACATAATTAGGACTTACGCATGTTTACAAATAAACCATTATGTGACTTTACTCAATTTGGTAGTTTCATTTTTTTGTAACAAATGCAAAATGCAAGATGATAGCGCTTCGGCTAAGCTTTTGTGCTTGGTCGCGCAATTGACATTCATTTTTTCAGTACGAAATTATGGTGTTACTTGTCTTGCATTTTGTTGATAAATCTGAGATGATTGGTAAGCTGAAGTGAATAATATTTTTTTTATAACTGCAATTTTGGCTAAAATATTAGAAATTATAAAGAAAAAAGAGGTATATGATTGAAGACAGACTCCATCTTGGTATAAGCTTAGACAAGAACTATCTACTCTCACCTGCCAACATGGAACTGCCCAAACTTTAATAATTTTGTCAAGCCACTTATAAGGTTTTAGAAAAAGCGCATGATGCTATCCCCTAAATTAACGGATGCAATTATAGTCATATTGAGTCGATGGAGGATGAGTCGTCCAAAATTCAGATGATTTAGCTGTTTTTGAAGCGCAAACTAGTAGGCAATCGAAAAAGCAAGTTTTGAATACGAAAGATATCTTAATAGTTTGATTAGGAACAGATTTTTTAACAAATATCTACCCATACAACGAAGTCAAAAAAATAGGGACTATTGTAATGGGGAAAGTCATTTTTTAACATTGTGTTTAAACAGTCGCAGTGAAGTTGTAACAGGAGGAATAGAAAAATTATTTGAGTCTACCGACAAAGAAACTAAAAGTTCATATTATCGATTTAAAACATTCCTCATCAGTGAACAGGAAGCAATTACTAATGCTTGTAAAGAAAAGTTTTGTTCTTTACAAGCATTAAAAACTCGACTGATTACTGAAAGAAGTCAAGAGATTGATAAAATATATAGCCATGTATGAAATTAGTTTTTATGAAAGATTTCAGTTTTTTACATAAGAGGGTAATGTCCTAAAAATAGTTAAAATTATTTAAGAAGAATTTCAATCACTTTTTATAAACAGTAGGATATCTATCCAAAGTAAAGCAAAATTTTAAGCGTATGCATATCTAAGTAAAAAATCCAAATATCAGTCGTGAGACGGATGTCTAAAATAAAGAATGTTGGTTTATGACTATTCGTTTAGACAATTTCCAAAATCCTCTAGATAAATTTTCAACTTTAGTAGAATTACTACGTTACAGAGCAGAAATTCAGCCAGATCAAAGGGCTTACACTTTTCTGCGAGATGGAGAAACTGAGGAAATCAGTTTGACTTATCGAGAATTAGATCGACAAGCACGGGTGATCGCTACCCGTCTTCAGTCTTTAAGAGCTTCTGGAGAACGCGCTCTGCTATTGTATCCACCAGGTTTAGACTTCATTGCTGCCTTCTTCGGCTGTTTGTATGCCGATGTTGTAGCGGTTCCAGTGTATCCACCCAAGCACAACCAAAGTCTATCTAGACTGTGGGCGATCACATCAGATGCTCAAACAGCAATAGCACTAACTGTTAACTCTACTCTCCCTCAGATCCAAAGCCAATTTGCCCAAAAGCCAGAGTTTACCGATATGCCATTGCTGGCTACCGATAACATTGCTATCGATGAGGCATTAGATTGGCAACAAGTGCAAGTAGATCGGGATACTCTAGCTTTTCTCCAGTACACTTCTGGTTCTACGGGAACGCCCAAGGGTGTAATGGTAAGTCATGGCAACCTGCTGCAAAATTCTCAGTATACACAACAGATATGGGAGTACAACTCACAAAGCGTCATGGTAACGTGGCTGCCTGTCTTCCATGACATGGGATTGATTTATGGGGTTCTCCAACCTCTTTATCAAGGGTTTCCCTGTTACATGATGGCTCCTGTATCTTTTATTCAAAAACCGATCCGATGGCTTCAGGCAATTTCGCGCTACAAAGCAACTCATAGTGGTGCTCCTAATTTTGCCTACGAACTTTGTGTCCTCAAGACTACACCCGAAGAAAGGGCTACCCTCGATTTAAGTAGCTGGCACATGACTTTAAATGGTGCCGAACCAGTCAGAGCAGACACCATCAAACAATTTACTCAAGCTTTTCAATCTTGTGGTTTTGACTTAGCAACGTTTTGTCCCGGCTACGGTTTAGCAGAAGCAACCTTAGTAGTAACTGGAGTGCAAAACAAAAACGTACCAATTTTCTGTACAGTACAGGTAGAAGCGTTAGCACACAATCAGGTAATAGAAAGCAAAGGTGAGGAGAAACAACAGACCCTTGTAGGATGCGGAAAGCCCGGAATTGATACTAAAGTAGTCATTGTTCATCCTGAATTATTAACCCAATGTGCCCCGACAGAAGTTGGAGAAATTTGGGTTTCTGGCTCTACCGTCGCTCAAGGATATTGGCAGCGAACAGAAGAAACTAAGAAAACTTTCGGTGCTTATTTAAAAGGCACCAAAGAAGGACCGTTTATGAGAACGGGGGATTTAGGATTTTTGAAAAATGGCGAGTTGTTCATCACAGGGCGACTCAAAGACGTGATTATTGTCCGGGGTCAAAACCATTATCCTCAAGACATTGAACGGACAGTCGCACAGAGCCACCCAGCACTGCGACCTAATTGTGGAGCGGCTTTTACAGTGGAAGTCGAGGGTAAAGAGCAATTAGCGATCATTCAAGAGGTAGAGCGCACTTGGCGGCGGAAGTTAGATGTAGAGATAGTAATGAGATCTATTCGTAAATCTGTCTCGCTAGAACATGAGTTGCAGATTTATGCAATAGTCCTGCTCGATACCGGGAGCATTCCTAAAACTTCCAGTGGTAAAATTCAACGCTCTGCATGCCGAAGTGCATTTCTAGAAAAAAGCCTAAAGGTGGTAGCCTCTTGGGGCGATTCGTCCAGCCAAACTTCAGAACAGTCTCAACCTAAAGCAGAATCTCTAGCAAAACCAATTCAAGTTCGGCAAAAATCAGATTCTCACATTCAAAGTACTAATATCACAGCGGTAGGATATTCTAGTGAAGAACGTGCCAGCAAATTGATCGAATGGCTGCGCCTTTACGCTAACGAACGAATTAACTCCCAACTTATTGATGAGCGTCGGTGCATCCCACCCTATATTGTGCTCGATTTTGGAAATCATGGTCTTTTGGGTATGCAGGTGCCACCCGAATATGGGGGTCTTGGTCTTAGCAACTATGACACCATGCGTGTTATAGAACAACTTGGAGCCATAGACCAAACACTAGCTTCCTTTGTGATTGTTAACAACGTTCTCGGAATTCGTCCCATACTGAACTATGCGTCAAATACAGTTCGGGATGAACTACTTCCTATCTTAGCCACAGGTCGCGAACTGGCTGCTTTTGCAATTACAGAAGCAGGCGCAGGGTCAAATACCCCAGCCATCTCAGCCAAAGCAATACCAGATACTCATGGTGGCTGGCTCTTACAAGGCACTAAGATATGGAGCGGTTCAGCAGCATGGGCCGGTGCCATTAATGTTTTTGTTCAGCACCTTGATACCAATGGCAAATCTGACGGAATCAGTGGCTTTGTTGTCCGTCAAGGAATGCAAGGTTTGCGCTCTGGACTCGAAGCCCTGACGATGGGAATGCGGGGCATGGTTCAGAATACTGTACATTTAGACGGCGTAGCCGTTGATTCAGAGCATTTGCTGGGCAATCCAGGGCAAGGAATGAAAGCTGCTCAGGATGCGATGATGTATGCTCGATTAGCTCTGGCGGCTATGAGCGTAGGCGGGATGAAGCGTTGTGCCCAGTTGATGCTTCGCTATGCTGATCGCCGTTTTATATCAACCGGTCGCTTGCTAGATAACCCAGTAACGCTGATGCGATTGAGCGATCTCACGGCAGCTATTACATCTGTGGAAATTCTGGTTGCTAAGATAAGCAGGTTACTTGACGATGGGAATTTTGTTCCACCGGAAGTTTATGCAATTTGCAAGACAACTGGCCCCGAGTTTTTCTGGAAGGCTGCTGATAGTCTCGTTCAGCTAGTAGGCGGTCGCGGTTATATCGAGACGAACATCGCACCTCAGATCCTCCGTGATGCCAGAGTAATTCGTATTTTTGAATGCCCCACCGAAACCTTACAGATGTTTATTGGCTCCTGTGTTGTCAATAATAGTGCAAGAATACACCACTTTCTCAACAACGAACTGGCAGCATCACTAATTTCTCATCGCTTGAGAGAGGCTGTTGAACAAATCCATGATCGCTACACCCAAGCTCATGCTCACTTTCCAGACCAAATCTCTGCAAAGCGTTGGGGATATCTACTCATCGGCGAACTTGTCTCCTTTGCAGTTCTGTGGGCTGTAACTCAACAAGCTTTTGAACAAATGCAATCAGAACTTCTACGCTGTGCTGTTGAGTGGACACAACTTCACTTTCAACAAAAGCTAGAAACAGCCCTGCGTGGTACCCCGGCTGAATCTGTTTTATCAAATCCAGATGCCATTAGTGAGATCATACTGGATTATACAGAAGCGATCGGCAATATTGAACAAACTCTCGCAGGCGAAGACCATGAACTAGATGAACTGCTACGGCAAGACCGTTCTATACTTAGTTCGAGTCAAAAGTCCAACAAGCAGGTAGAAATTTCTACCCCAATTGAAATGTCTAAGCCTGTAGAAGCTGACTCTGATGAGTTTCAACATCTCTATCTTCATACAGGCGAGACGATTCAGAACTGGATAGAAAATTGGCTGGTCAAAAAATTAAAAGTTGATGCCAAAGTAGTAAACTCTAGTCAATCTTTTGCTGAATATGGTATGGATTCAGTCATAGCGGTAGAATTATCACAGGATTTAGAAGACTGGCTAGGACAAGCTCTAGAACTCGAAGCTACCATTGTCTGGAACTTTCCCACAACTGAAGCTTTAGCTCATTATATAGCCAGCAAACTCAGCATATTAAAACAAACTTCTCAAGTAAATTCACAGCAACGGTTCAACAGTGAAATCGAAAGCTCCAAGAATCTCGGACTAAAATCTCCAAAATCTAATGAGCAGATTGTAAAAATTCCAATGGATCTAGAAACACTCTCTGAAGAAGAACTAGCTAAATTACTTAGCGAGGAGATAGCAGTAAATAAAAGGAGAAAATCAAATGAATAAACTTAAGAATTTTTCTCAAATGATAGATACAATAAACAAGGTCATGAATTTTTCTCAAATGATAGCTCCTATGACATAAGAAAATTGATATGAGTAATACTTCAGATAATATAAACTATCGACTTTTGCTAAAAAATGCATATTTAGAACTAACAAATGCGCGTTCTAAACTTGATGCCATTGAGCAAGCAAGAACAGAACCAATTGCTATTGTCGGTATGGGGTGTCGCTTTCCGGGAGGTGTAAATAATCCAAAAGCATTTTGGCATCTTTTGTATGAGGGAAGACATGCAACGAAAGAAGTACCATCAAATCGCTGGGATATTGATTTTTACTATGATCCAGATCCCGAGGTACCAGGGAAGATGTACACGCGATACGGTGGATTTTTAAATGAAGTAGACAAGTTCGATCCTCAGTTCTTTGGGATTTCTCCAAGAGAAGCGACAAGTATAGACCCCCAGCAGCGGCTGCTTCTCGAGGTAACGTGGGAGGCATTAGAAAACGCTTCAATTGCAGTAGAGGGTTTGAGAGGGAGCCAAACAGGAGTATTTATTGGAGTGGGCTTTGATGACTATTCACAATTAAGCATAAATTCTGGTGATCCGACCTGTATTGATGCCTACACGTTATTAGGTAACAGCCAAAGTATTGCTGTCGGTCGCTTGTCATACATCTTGGGACTACAAGGTCCTACCATGCAATTAGATACTACCTGTTCTTCTTCGCTACTGGGAGTTCATTTAGCATGCTCCAGTTTGCGTTCAAAAGAATGTAATCTCGCCATAGCGGGTGGGGTGAACTTGATGCTCTCGCCAACAACTACAATTGGCTTTTGTAAGCTGAAAGCTTTAGCTCCTGATGATCGCTGCAAAAGCTTCGATGCTGATGCTGATGGCTATGTGCGGGGAGAAGGGTGTGGAATCATAGTGCTGAAGCGTCTGAGTGAAGCGATCGCAGACGGCGATAATATTTTAGCTACGATTAGAGGTTCGGCGGTCAATCACGATGGTCAGAGCAATGGACTTACAGCTCCCAACGGTTCTGCTCAAGAAGCGGTCATTTGTCAAGCATTGCTCAATGCTGAGGTAGAGCCAAATCAGATCCAATATGTAGAAGCTCATGGAACGGGGACACCTTTGGGAGATCCCATCGAAGTGTTGGCATTGGGAAAGGTATTAGCTCAAGGACGCTCAGAGGGCGATCGCCTAGCCATTGGTTCGGTAAAAACTAATATTGGTCATTTAGAAGCAGCTGCCGGGATAGCTAGTCTCATGAAAGTTGTGCTTGCGCTCCAGCACAAGTTAATTCCACCCACTTTACATCTAAAACAGCCAAATCCCTACATTCCTTGGCAGAAACTTCCAATTGAAGTGCCGACAGTGCCCACTCCCTGGTCTACAAAACAACACCCTCATTTGGCTGGGGTCAGTTCCTTTGGCATGAGTGGCACTAATGTGCATATGATTATAGAGGAAGCACCAGTAGAAAGTCAAGAGTCAAAAAGCCAGGACGGTGAGTCCAGCACTGCAGACACAACGGAACGACCTGTACATCTTCTAACTTTGTCAGCTAAAAGTGAGACGGCGCTTCAGCAGGTCATACGAAGTTATCAAGAGTTTCTGTTAAATCATCCTGAAGTATTTCTGGCAGATGTATGTTTTACAGCAAATACGGGGCGATCGCATTTTGCCCACCGCCTCGCTGTAGTAGCAAGAACAACCTCAGAGTTGGGTGAAAAGTTGAGCGTGATAGCTGCTGGTAATGAAACTGTTGGACTAGTAAGCGGAGAAGTATCGAGAAAACGTCCGAAAATAGCCTTTTTATTCACAGGTCAGGGTTCCCAGTATATCAATATGGGACGCGAACTCTACAACACTCACCCCATTTTCCGTCAAACATTGGATCAGTGCGATGAAATTCTGCGCCCATTCCTGGAACATTCACTGTTAGAAGTCCTCTATCCTCCTCAGGTAGAAGAGATGGGGAGCTGGGGAGCTGGCGAGAAGTTTGTTGAAAATTCTCCCTCATCTTCCTCATCCGTGCTTATTGATCAAACCGCCTATACTCAACCTGCGCTGTTTGCTTTTGAATATGCCCTGTATCAACTATGGAAATCTTGGGGCATTGAACCAGATGTGGTGATAGGCCATAGTGTTGGGGAATATATGGCGGCAACTGTAGCAGGAATTTTTAGTTTGGAAGATGGACTCAAACTTATCGCCCATCGAGGACGGTTGATGCAGCAGTTGCCACCGGGAGGCGAGATGATTTCGCTGATGGCTTCCGAAGAGGAAGTACGGCAAATCATAGCACCATTACAAGACAAAGTGGCGATTGCTGCCATTAATGGTCCAGAAAGTGTGGTAATCTCGGGAGCTAGAGAAGACATTGGTACTATTTGCCACAAGTTAGAAGCGCAGGGAATCAAGACGAAGCTTTTGCAAGTATCCCATGCCTTCCATTCCCCACTGATGACACCAATGTTGAAGGAGTTTGAGCAAGTAGCCAATCATGTCACCTATAAACGACCCCAGATTCCACTAGTATCCAATGTTACTGGGCAACTAGCTGATGATCAGATTACCACACCGGAATACTGGGTAAGTCATGTGCGCCAAACGGTACGGTTTGCTACTGGTATGCAGACATTACATCAGCAAGGGTGTGAGCTGTTCTTAGAGATTGGAGCCAAGCCGATTTTGTTGAGCATGGGTCAACAGTGCTTACCAGAAAATGAGTGTTTTTGGCTACCTTCTTTGCGTACAGGAATACCAGAATGGCGACAACTGCTTTCTAGCTTGAGTCAATTATACGTTCAGGGAGTCAAGGTTGATTGGTTAGGGTTTGAGGGAGACTATCCGCACGCGAAAGTTGTACTACCGACTTATCCGTTTCAAAGACAGCGCTATTGGATTCAACAAGTAGAACAAACGATGAATGAAAAAGACTTGGCTGTAAATGGCAACAAACCGAAGTCAAAGTTAGATGCGACTCACACACCTAGCAGACGAGAAGAAATTTTAGCTACATTACAAGCCTTAGTCGGGAATTCACTGCAAGTTTCCCCATCAGATGTTAACATTCATGCTCCTTTTCTGGAAATGGGTGCAGATTCTATTATTCTCGTTGACGCCGTGCGTCAGATTGAAAACACCTATGACATCAAAATTGCAATTCGTCAGTTATTTGAAGATTTGACAACTATTTATACATTAGCTACGTACATAGACCAAAATTTATCTTCACAATGGGTTGAGCCATCGCCCCAACGACCTAATTTAAATGTACAACCACAGCAGCCAGAGCAACTCACCTCTGCTCACTCAACTGCTGAATCGAGCCTTCATAGTAAACAGGATTCTGAATACAAAGGAACAATATCGCCTGAGACAACCTTAGAACGAATTATGACGCAGCAGATCCAAGCTATGTCTCAGTTAATGTCTCAGCAATTAGAGGTTTTGCGCGGCAACGGTTCGACTTCAAAAAGTTCATTGTCATCCCATGAACAGTTTCAATCCACTCCAGCTATAACGCCTGCTGTTGCACAAAAGAAAGAGCAAAACAATCTAATCTCTGAAGCAACACCTTCTTCGACTCCAGCAAAGCCGGAGCTAAAGCAAACGTCACCTCAGGTATTTTCACCTCTTTCTTCTCCAGAGGCAGATATTCAAGCAAATGTACTAAGCCTGCGACAACAGCATCATATAGAAGTACTGAGCGATCATTATAACAAGCGCCATCCAAAATCAAAACAGCTTGCACAAAGCTATCGTCCGGTACTAGCTGATAGCAGAGCTACAGCTGGGTTTCGTCTGTCTATTAAGGAGATGGTTTATCCTATCGCTGGAGAGCGAGCGGAAGGTTCTAGATTTTGGGATGTGGACGGGAATGAGTATGTAGATATTACTATGGGATTCGGGGTGCTTCTTTTTGGACATGATCCACAGTTCGTTACTGAAGCTGTTGAAAAGCACTATCAACAAGGTTTAAAAATTGGTCCACAGTCTAAGTTAGCAGGAGAGGTTGCCCAGTTAATCTGCGAACTGACTGGTATGGAGCGCGTTACTTTCTGTAATTCAGGTACAGAAGCAGTGATGACAGCGCTACGTCTAGCACGCTCGGCAACAGGTCGTAGTAAAATTGCCTTATTTGCTGGTTCCTATCACGGTCAGTTTGATGGAATCTTAGCCACAGCGTTAGAGGGTAAGATTACAGCTGTACCCCTGGCTTCAGGAGTATCTCAGAACTTTGTTGAAAATGTTTTAGTACTGGATTATGGAAATCCAAAATCCATTGAGATTTTGCAAGTCCATGCTCAAGAATTAGCTGCTGTATTAGTTGAGCCTGTGCAGAGCCGGCGACCGGATTTACAGCCCAAAGAGTTTTTACAGCAGTTAAGGCAATTGACTCAAGCATCAGGAACAGCACTGATTTTTGATGAAGTTCTTACAGGTTTTCGGATACATTCAGGTGGGGCACAAACATGGTTTGGGATTAAAGCAGATATCGTCACCTATGGAAAAATTATCGGCGGTGGGACTCCAATAGGGGTGGTTGCTGGAAAAGCCACTTATATGAATGGTATTGATGGTGGTTTGTGGAACTATGGAGATGCTTCGTTTCCACAAGCAGAAAAGATATTTTTTGCCGGAACCTTTAATAAAAATCACACAGGGATGGTTGCGGCATTAGCGGTACTTCAGCATCTCCAGAAACAAGGCCCTTCACTTCAGCAGCAGTTAAATCAGCGCACATCGCAGTTAGCCCAAACACTTAACTCTTACTTTGAAAAAGAAGATGTGCCCATCCGCATTGTGCATTTTGGTTCGCTGTTTCGTTTTGCTTTCTCCGGAAATCTAGATTTATTTTTTTATCATTTGATTGACAAAGGTGTTTATATCTGGGAAGGGCGTAACTGTTTTCTTTCTACAGCACATACGGATGCGGATATCAATTATGTTGTCCAAGCAGTCAAGGATAGTGTTAAGGAGCTGCGGAATGGTGGTTTTTTTCAGTCAGATTTAAGCGAGTTACTCACAACTAATAAGATCGCTGATGTGACAACAGTCCTTTCGGATAAAAACTTGACGCCATCTGCCTTATTCTCAAATACCCAACAAACAATTGATGCACAAGCCAGTGAGGAATTGACAGATCACAGGGGGAGTCGAGATGAGTGCCGTCTCAGAGATTATATGCCAACCCCCTCAGAGATTGGCGATCGCCTCCTGTCGGAGTTCACTCAAGCAACTTGCCAACAAAATATAAAAGTTTATGGAGAAGCAGTAACCCAGTTAGAAGCCTTAAGTATCACTTATGTTTTGAGAGCATTCCAGGAAATGGGATGGGAATTTCAACCTTCCCGGCGCTTCTCAACAAAATTTATTGTCGAGCAATTGGGCATCATTGAGCAGCACCAACGGTTGCTCTTGCGCTTACTGGAGATGCTGGCAGAAGAAAAAGTGCTACATCAAGTCGATGACGATTGGGAAGTCACTCAAGTAGTAGAGATTCAAAATATACAAGCACAAGAAATTGCATTTTTGGTTCAATACCGAGAAGTAGAAGCAGAACTGACTTTGCTCCAGCGTTGTGGTCAAAAACTCGCACAAGTTTTACAGGGAAAGTGCCACCCATTGGAATTATTGTTCCCAAGGGGTAATACAACCACTCTAACCAAACTATATCAGGATTCACCAGGATCTCAAGTGATTAACACCTTGGTGCAAAAGGCAGTTTCTGGAGTAATAGAGTGTTTACCACAGGAATGCAAGGTGCGAATTCTGGAAATTGGCGGCGGAACTGGAGGAACAACGTCCTATATTCTGCCTCACCTGCTAAACCATCAGGCAGAATACGTATTTACTGATATTTCTCCTGTACTCATTTCCAAAGCTCAAAAGAAATTTGGCGATTATCCATTTGTATGCTGTCAGATTTTAGACATTGAGCAAGATCCCAAAACACAGACAAATGATTTTCGTCAGTACGATTTGATCATAGCGGCTAATGTATTACATGCTACCAAGGATTTACGTCAAACATTAAAACATCTACAGCAGTTGTTAGTTCCTGGCGGGCTGCTAGTACTGTTAGAAGTAACCGTTCGCCAACGCTGGTTAGATTTGACATTTGGGTTGACAGAAGGTTGGTGGAAGTTTACTGATCTGGATTTGAGATTATCCTCCCCTTTGCTTTCTCCTTACCAATGGCAGGATCTGTTAAAGGAAAGTCAATTTAAAGAAGTTGTGACTATTCCCAATAACCAGGAGAAAGTAGGAATTCTATCTACACAAACTGTCGTTATAGCGTCGGCTGCATCCGAAGTCCCTCTCACTGAAGCTCAAAAGCAACTCTGGATATTAGCTCAGTTGGGAGAAGATAGCTCAGTTGCCTACAACGAATCTGTAACGCTGCAAATACGAGGTTCGTTGAACACAACGGCAATGAGCAAGGCGGTACAGAAATTAGTTGACCGCCACGAGGCACTGCGAACAAAAATCAGCCCTAAGGGGGATGTTCAAGAAATCTTACCTACCTTCAAAGTCGATTGTCCTGTATTAGACTTCAGTTGTGTAGAGGGTGATACCTACGGGGGACTGCGCTTACCTCAGGCTCAAGTCGCTGAGTGGCTCGACCAAGAAAGCCGAAAACCTTTTGATCTGACTCACGGTTCTCTAATCCGTGTGCATCTCCTCAAATTAGAGCCAGAACTTTATTTATTGGTTTTGAGTGCCCATCACATCGTGATCGATGGCTGGTCGATAAAAGTTATTCTCCGAGAATTAGGGGCTTTGTATTCAGCTGAGTCTCAAGGAATGAGTTGCCAGATCAAACCCCCAAAACAATTTCGGGAATACATAGAGTGGCAAAATAAGCATTGCCAGAGACAGGAAATGGAAACTCACCAATCCTACTGGTTGGAGAAATTGACTGTACCCCCTGTATTAGATTTACCTGCTGACCGCACTCGCCCAACCATCAAAACTTATCACGCCAGTCGGAAAACCATCAAGCTTGATGCTCAAGTCACCAAAAACCTTAAACTATTCAGTCAGCAACAGGGTTGCACTCTGCTAATGACCCTGCTTTCAGTTTACATGACGTTTATTCATCGACTGACAGGACAGGACGACATTATCGTGGGGGTTCCTACATCTGGGCGATCGCTCTTAGGAAGTGAGGGGATGGTTGGTTATTGTGCCCATTTCTTACCGATACGCAGTGAGTTGGTAGGTAATCCTACGTTTATAGAATATCTCCAAAAGATGCGGGGTCATTTATTAGAAGCTTACGAACACCAAGATTACCCGTTTGCCCAATTGCTAAATCAACTAAACCTACCAAGGGATACCAGTCGCTCTCCTTTGGTTGACGTGAGCTTTAATTTAGATGTGCCTATGACTCTGCCACAAATATTTCAACTGGAGACTAGCTTATTCCCTCAAGTTATTAACTTTAAGGATGGGGATCTCCATTTAAATGTGGTAGACATAGGGGGTGAATTATTGGTGGATTGTGGTTATAACACCGACTTGTTCGATGCAGAAACCATTGAGCGATGGCTGAATCATTTCCAGACTTTGTTACCAGCAATTATCACTCAGCCAAAACAATATCTCAGAGAACTACCTCTACTTACTGCTACTCAACGGCATCAGTTATTAGTCGAGTGGAATGATACTCAAGTTGAGTATCCCTTTGATAAGTGTGTCCATCAGTTGTTTGAGTTACAAGTTACGCGCACCCCCGATGCAGTGGCAGTGGTGTTTGAAAAGACACAACTTACCTACCGCGAGTTGAATTGTCGTGCTAATCAATTGGCGCATTACTTGCAAACTTTGGGTGTGGGAGCAGATGTGCTGGTAGGGTTGTGTGTGGAACGTTCACTATCAATGGTGGTGGGATTGTTGGGAATTCTCAAAGCAGGTGGGGCTTATGTGCCACTTGATCCTGACTATCCGCAAGAGCGTTTGAACTTTATGCTTGAAGATGCTCAAGTTCAATTGCTACTAACTCAACACCCACTCCTGGAAAGACTACCTGAGCATCATACACCGCTTGTCTGTTTGGACACTGATTGGCAACTTATTTCCCAGTCGAGCGATCAAAACTTGGTTAATAGTACCACCCCAAATAATTTAGCCTATGTAATTTATACTTCCGGTTCTACAGGTCAGCCTAAGGGAGTAATGATTCAACATCAGTCTCTAGTAAATATTACGCAGACAGTGATTGTTGAATATGGGTTAAGCAATCGCGATGCCTGCGGCGGGCAAAGCCAACGCTCACTACAGTTTTCCTCTATTAGTTTTGATGTGGCGGCAGCAGAAATCTATCCTTGCCTGAGTTGCGGTGCAACCCTAGTGCTGCGAACCGAGCAAATGTTGAGTTCTGTACAGATGTTTATGGAGAAATGCCGGGATTGGGACTTAACAGTCTTAGACTTGCCAACAGCATACTGGTATCAGATAACTACTGAATTAGCCAGTACTAATATGCGGTTACCCGATTCCATCCGGTTAGTAACTATTGGCGGAGAGCGTCTGCTTAACCAACAATTAAAAATCTGGCAGCAACATATCGGTGAGTATCCTCAGCTAATAGACGCATATGGTCCAACTGAAACAACTATAGCCGCAACACTATGCAGATTGCCGGGTGCCGTCACAACAGAAGTTGATGAGCAAAAAATATCAATTGGACACCCCATTCATAATACTCAAATATACATACTAGACCAATATCTACAACCAGTCCCCATAGGTGTAGCAGGAGAACTGCACATCGGTGGTGCGGGTTTGGCACGAGGCTATCTCAACCGCCCAGAATTGACAAAAGAAAAATTTATCCCTAACCCCTTTAGCACAAACTCAGATTCACGACTTTACAAAACAGGAGATTTAGCACGATATTTGCCCGATGGCAACATTGAGTATCTAGGACGCATTGACAACCAAGTCAAAATCCGGGGCTTCCGCATTGAGTTGGGAGAAATTGAAGCAATACTAAACCAACATAGCGATGTGCAAACATCTTGTGTTGTCGCCCGTGAAGACACAAACGGGGATAAACGGTTAATCGCCTACGTGGTACCATATCAACAGCACACACCTACAAACCGTGAACTCCGCCAGTACCTCTCCAGTCAGCTGCCTCTTTACATGGTACCAAATGCTTTTGTGGTACTAGAAAGTTTGCCACTAACATCAAACGGCAAGGTAGATTACCGCTCCCTTCCAGCAGCAGATTTAGATACTGAACTCATAGACGAATTTGTTGCCCCACGCACATCAATCGAAAAAACGCTGGCGTTAGTTTGGGCTGAGGTGCTCAGAGTAGAGCAAGTGGGCATTTACGATAATTTCTTTGAACTTGGTGGACATTCTCTGCAAGCGACACAAGTAATTTCTCGCTTGCAGGAAGCTTTCCAGATTTCGTTGCCATTGCGTTATCTATTTAAATCACCTACGGTTGCCCAGTTAAGTGATGTGATCTCAGCTGAACTTCAAACTGATTCGTATCACGCGATTCCAGCGATTGTACCCGTCCCGAGAGAGAACGATCTACCCTTGTCATGGGCGCAGGAGCGCCTGTGGTTTCTTCATCACTTGGAAGGCGAAAGTGGTGCCTACACTATGTCTTGTGCCGTGCGTTTAGTAGGACAGTTAAATGTCAAAGCTTTGGAACAAGCACTCCAAGAAATAGTGCGCCGACATGAAGTTCTTCGTACTCGCTTTGAGATCAAGGATAACAAGCCTGTACAGGCGATCGCCCCTCACTTGACCATAAAATTGCCATTGGTCGCTCTACAAGATACAGCATATCCTGGGAAACAAGTCAAGCAACTGGTAATAAAAGAAGTCAATAAACCATTCGATCTAACCAATGGTTCTGTACTGCGAGTCATGCTTTGGCGAGTTTCTCAAGACGAATATATATTGCTGTTAGCGATTCATCATATTGCTGCTGATGGTTGGTCAATAGGTGTTTTGATCCGCGAATTGTCTGCCCATTATCGATCTATTACGACAAATAGTTCTGTTCTGCTACCAGAATTGTCTGTGCAGTATACCGACTTCGCTGTGTGGCAGCGCCAGTGGCTGACAAGTAACGTTCTAGAGCGTCAGTTAAGTTATTGGAAGCAACACTTAGCAGGAGCGCCACCTCTATTAGAACTGCCTACAGACCGTTCTCGCCCATCTGTACAGACTTTTCAAGGAGGTATAGAGGGATTTCAACTAGATAGCAAGCTAACTTCTGGGATCAAACAGCTTAGCAAAGAATCAGGAGCCACTCTATTTATGACACTCCTGGCAGGTTTTGTGGCGTTACTTTCTCGCTATAGTGGACAAACAGATCTTGTCGTCGGCTCTCCTATTGCTAATCGCAACCGTCAAGAAGTAGAACCATTGATTGGATTCTTTGTCAATACTTTGGCACTAAGATTCGATCTTTCCCAAGAACCAACCTTTCACGCCTTACTGGCACAAGTGCGGCAGATCACCCTAGATGCCTACGAACACCAGGATTTGCCCTTTGAGATGTTAGTTGAAGAGTTGCAACCCGAGCGAAAGTTGAATCGTAATCCACTTGTTCAGGTGGTGTTTGCTTTGCAAAACGCCCCAACCTTCCCTTGGGATTTGCCTGGCTTAAGCGTGGAGCAACTGTCTTGGCATCTGGAGACGGTTCGGGTTGATCTAGAAGTACATTTCTGGGAAACCCCAGAAGGACTCAATGGCTTTTGCTGTTACAGCAGCGATTTATTTGATGCGGCAACAATTGTCCGCATGATGCAGCAATTTCAGACTTTGCTAGAAGCTATTGTCGCGAATCCAGAACAACCAGTCAATCAATTATCCCTACTCACAACTGCCCAAAAGCAGCAATTGTTGATGGAGTGGAACGCGACGAAAACGGATTATCCTAGTTCTCAATGTATCCATCAACTGTTTGAAGCTCAAGTGGTACGGACTCCTGATGCAGTAGCAGTAGTCTTTGGAGAGCAACAACTCACCTATCGGGAGTTGAATGCACAGGCAAATCAACTAGCACATTATTTGCAAAAATTGGGTGTGAAACCAGAAACGCTTTTAGGCATCTGTGTTGAACGCTCTGTGTCCGCAATCGTAGGATTATTAGGAATTCTCAAAGCAGGTGCTGCTTATGTGCCTCTAGATCCAAAGTATCCCCCTGAGCGCATTGCTTATATGTTGAGTGATTCTCAGGTACAGGTGCTGCTGACGCAGTCTAAGTTAATGGACAAATTGCCCAAACATAAGGCACAGGTGGTTTGTTTAGATAAAGACTGGGGAGTCATTGAAGAGAAGAGTAAAGAAAACCCAATCAGTGGTGCTACGCCCAATAATTTAGCTTATGTAATTTACACCTCCGGTTCTACAGGGCAACCTAAAGGGGTTTTAGTCGCTCACCAGGGATTATGCAACCTAGCTTCAGCACAAAATAAGCTCTTTGATGTGCAGCCAGACAGTCGCATTCTTCAGTTCGCTTCTTTAAGCTTCGATGCTTCAATCTGGGAAATTGTTATGGCTGTTTGTTCAGGAGCAACACTTGTTTTGGGAACGGCAGAATCATTACTTCCGGGTAAAGATTTAATGCAGTTACTGCATTACCAATCCATAACTCACGTTACACTTCCTCCCTCAGCACTGGCGGTTATGCCTACAGGTAAATTGCCAGCTTTACAGAATATCGTTGTGGCTGGAGAAGCCATATCAGCCGATCTGGTGGGACAATGGTCTAGAAACCGACGCTTGTTTAACGCCTATGGACCTACTGAATCCACTGTCTGTGCGACGGTAGCTTTTTGTCGCGACGGCAGCCAGAAACCACCTATTGGTCGCCCTATTGCTAACACACAGATCTACATTTTAGATCCACATTGCCAACCAACTCCCATCGGTGTTCCGGGCGAACTATACATCGGGGGTATTGGTTTGGCTCGTGGCTATATGAACCGCCCTGACTTAACTGCCGAGAAATTTATTCGCCATCCCTTCAGTTCAGAGCCTGATGATCGCATTTATAAAACTGGAGATAAAGCTCGTTACCTCAGTGATGGGAATATTGAGTTTCTCGGCCGGATAGATCATCAGGTGAAGGTTCGCGGTTTTCGCATCGAAACAGGAGAAGTTGAAGCAGTTTTGAGTCAACACCCTTTAGTGCGGGAGAGTGTTGTCGTCGCAAGAGAAGATATCCCAGGAGATCAACGGTTAGTGGCTTATTTAGTGCCGGAACTCAAAAGCGAAGCATTATCCGAGCAGGTTTCCCAATGGCAGAATGAGTACGTTTCAGATTGGCAAACGCTTTATGAACAAGCCTATAGTCAGTCTCAAGTATATACAGATGACCTAACATTCAATATTGCTGGTTGGAACAGTAGTTATACAGGGCAGCCTATCCCAACTCAAGAGATGCAAGAGTGGGTTGATAGTACGGTGAAGCGAATTCTGGCTGTGTTCCCGAAGCGGGTGTTAGAAATTGGTTGTGGCACGGGGTTATTATTATCTCGCGTTGCCGGTCACTGTCAACAGTATTGGGGAACCGATTATTCCAAAGCAGCCTTAAAGCATGTTGAGCAGCTCTGCCACGCAGTTGATAGTTTAGAACATGTTCGGTTGCTGCACAAAACGGCGGATAACTTTGAAGGTATCCCCAAAGCAGAATTTGACACTGTGATTTTGAACTCAGTCATACAGTATTTCCCCAGTGTTGAGTATCTGTTGCAAGTTTTAGAAGGAGTCATAGCGACGATTGACGATCAGGGTACTATTTTCGTGGGTGATGTCCGAAGCCTACCGTTACTAGAGCCATACCATGCAGCTGTGCAGTTGTCCCAAGTCCCTGAGTCCAATAGTGTTGAGCAATGGCAGCAGCAGGTACACCAGAGTATAGACGGGGAAGAAGAATTGCTCATCGACCCCAGGTTTTTCATTGCCCTAACGCAACGCTTTCCCCAAATTACTTGGGTGGAGATTCAACCCAAACGCGGTCACTTTCAAAATGAGTTAACTCAATTTCGCTATGATATCACCATCTATATAAATACTAATGTCCAAACAAAGGTAGTTCCTTGGTTAAACTGGCAACTTGACCAACTTTCATTCACACAAATTCAAAACCAGTTGCTTCAAGAGCAGCCAGAACTTTTAGGAATTAGGCGCGTACCAAATCAACGGGTACAGCAAGCACTACAGATTTGGGAATGGTTGGAACATCCCCCTGATGTCGAGACAGTGAGCCAACTGCGGCAACTGATAGCACAACAGTCAGCAGATGGAATAAATCCAGAGCAGTTTTGGGAACTGGGGCAGCATCTAGGCTACACTGTTCACCTAAGTTGGTGGGAGAGTAGTCAAGATGGTTGCTTTGATGTGGTGTTTTGCCGTACCAGCTCGACGCCCACGTCTGATACTCAGAAGGCGATGCCTACACTGGGTGCCTACACCTTCTGGGACAACGAGACAGTCACGGATATTCCCTGGATTAACTACACTAACAATCCCTTGCGGGGTAAGTTAGTCCGCAAGTTAGTGCCTCAAGTGCGCGAATTGCTCCTTCTCAAGCTACCCAATTACATGGTGCCTCAAGCTTTTGTCCTTCTTAATGATTTACCCTTGACACCCAATGGCAAGGTGGATCGCCGCTCCCTCCCAACACCTGATACAGCCACCAGAAATCTCTCAACTGGCTTTGTTTTACCTCGCACTCCCATTGAAGCTCAACTGGCTCAAATCTGGAGTGAAGTCCTGGGATTAGAACGAATTGGAGTCAAGGACAACTTCTTTGAGATCGGTGGGCATTCTCTGCTAGCTACCCAAGTTATATCACGTATAAACTCAGCTTTTGGACTTGACCTACCTATACAGGTGATATTTGAGTCTCCTACAGTGACTGGTATAGCTGTATACATGGAAGTCATGGATTGGGCAGTAAAAGATTTAACAAATACAGAAGTCAGTAGCGAAGTAGTGGAGTTTTAAAAATGACCAACAGCACCGTCGAATTCCTTCGTCACTTGAGCAACTTAAGTATTAACCTAGAGACTGATGGTGAACGCTTGCGCTGCCACGCACCTGAAGGTGTGTTAAATCCAATACTGCGACAGGAAATAGCTGGACGCAAAACAGAAATTATTCTTTTATTACAACAGGCAAAGCAAGTTAAAGCTTCTAATAATCATTTGCCTATTCAACCCTTGGCAAGAGACGGCGAGCTGCCACTATCTTTTGCTCAACAGCAACTCTGGTTTTTGCAACAGTTGCTACCCGATAATCATCTTAGCAACATGCTACTGCTTTTGCGGCTATGCGGGTCGCTAAATATACCTGCATTGGAGAAGAGCCTCAGTGAAATCATTTACCGTCACGAGATCTTAAGAACCATTTTTCCAACGTTAGACGGTAAACCTGTCCAGTTTATTGTTCCCCCTTCGACTTTAACTCTGCCAATCATAGACTGGCAAGAGTTGTCAGTTCAAAAGCAAATTGATCAGATTCAACAAATAGCAAGTGCTGAAGCTTCCAAGCCCTTCGATTTGGCTATTGGACCTTTAGTACAATTCACCCTAATTCAACTGGGTGGACAAGAGTTTATATTTATGTTGAAGATACATCATATCATCTACGATGGCTGGTCTTCTAACATTTTCGTCCGTGAGTTATCTCAACTTTATGAAGCTTTCACTCAAGGATTACCTTACCCTCTAGCTAAACTACCTATCCAGTACGCCGACTTTGCGGTTTGGCAGAGACGGTGGTTGCAAGGGAATGTACTGCAAACCAAACTGACTTACTGGCAACAAAAACTAGCAAATGCACCAGCTTTATTGTCGTTACCTACAGACCAAGCAAGAACTGCTGTACAAACTTTCCAAGGCGCAACTCAAGAGTTTATACTCTCAAAAGAGCTAACTCTTCTACTCTTACAATTGAGTCAAAAAGAAAGTGTTACTTTGTTTATGACGCTGTTAGCAGCATTCCAAACATTGCTATGGCGCTATAGTGGGCAAGATGATATTTGTGTAGGTACACCGATCGCCAATCGCAACCGTGCAGAGACTGAAGGACTCATTGGTTTTTTTGTCAATAGCCTTGTGTTACATACTTACTTGGGAGATAACCCGAGTTTTAGGCAGTTACTAACGCAGGTACGAGAAGTGTGCTTGGGAGCATATGCTCATCAAGATTTACCTTTTGAGTTGTTAGTGGAGGCATTGCAGCCAGAACGGAATCTTAGCCATCATCCCATTTTCCAAGTGTGGTTTAATCTACTTAACTTGGGAGACAATCAATTAGAACTGTCTGGATTATCTGTAGAACCTATATCAATTCCAACCGAAGAAGCTTCTAAGTTTGACTTAAGTTTATATATTACAGAACGAGAAGAAGGAATAAAACTGGAATTAATCTATAATACTGACCTATTTTCTTCGGAACGAATAATAGAAATGCTGCAACAATTCCATTATTTGCTAAGTCAGATTGTTGCTGCTCCAGATAGTGCGATCGCTTCCTATTCTCTTGTGACACCAGAAGTCCGCTCTCTGCTGCCAGATCCAAGAACAGTTTTGCCAGAATCACAATACGAATTAGTGACAACAACGTTTACCTCTTGGGTAAACAGCACCCCAGAAAGATCAGCATTGTGTCAAGAATCTTGCACTTGGAGCTATGGGCAATTAGGCAAAATAGCTCATGCTTTAGCACAGGTGATGTTGAACCACGGAATCGAGCGGGGAGATGTCGTAGCCGTGTATGGAACACAAAGCTTGGGGCTGATTGCCAGTGCGATCGCCGTCCTCTTAAGTGGGGGAGTGTTGCTGATGCTTGATTCCCAACTTCCGAGCGAACGCCAAAAGCTGATGCTCAAAGAAGCTAAAGCAAAATACATATTATACATCGATACTCAGCACTTAGAAGACCAAAAGATATGGCAGCCTTTAACCGTCATCTGTGTAAATTCAGACACAGGATTAGCCATAAATTCTCTCAAAGAAAGCAGTCATACAATACCCCTGCCCAAAATATCTGCTGATGATGCAGCCTATATTTTCTTTACTTCTGGTACTACTGGCGTTCCTAAAGGAGTTCTGGGGTGCCACAAAGGAATGGCGCATTTTATCAACTGGCAGCGTCAGACATTTGGAATTGGGAAACTTGACCGCATTGCCCAATTGACAGGACTTTCCTTTGATGTCGTCCTGAGAGATATCTTCTTACCTTTAACCAGTGGTGCAACCTTGTGTTTGCCTGCGGAAGGCGAGAACTTAGAACCAACAAAAATTCTGCGTTACTTGGAACGCGAGCAGATTTCTGTTCTTCACACAGTTCCTTGCTTAGCGCAATCATGGTTAGCTAATATACCTTCAGAAGTCTCTCTAAGTAATTTACGCTGGTTATTCTTGGCTGGAGAACCTCTTAAGCAAACACTTGTACGACAGTGGCGGGATGCACTACCACAAGCAGGTGAAGTTGTCAATCTCTATGGTCCGACAGAGACAACTTTGGCAAAGTGTTATTACCAAGTACCTAGCGAGCCTACAGTTGGGGTACAGCCAGTGGGATGGCCACTTCCGGAAACTCAAGCACTAGTTTTCAACCAAAATCACCAACTGTGTGGCATTGGTGAACTGGGCGAAATTGTTTTGCGGACACCATTCCGCAGTTTGGGCTACATTAACGCCCCAGAAGAAAAGCGTTCTCGATTTGTCAAAAACCCCTTTCAAAATGACGACCAGGATTTACTGTACTATACAGGCGATCGCGGTCGCTATCGTCTTGATGGCTCTCTAGAAATTCTCGGCCGCCAAGATCATCAAGTCAAGATCCGTGGGATACGCATTGAGCTTGGGGAAATTGAGACACTATTAGCACAACACCCATCTGTACATCAAACTGTAGTCATTGCCTGTGAAGATGCTTTTGGCGATCAACGCTTAGTGGCTTACGTGATCTTGAATCAGCACTCAGCACCCACCATTAGTGAGATCCGGCGCTTTCTCTCCACTAAGCTACCACAATACATGGTACCTTTAAGTTTTGTATTCCTAGAAAGCTTGCCACTAACACCTAACGGCAAGATAGACCGTCGTGCCCTGACGAACCCTGATTTAGCTCAGGAACTATCAGAAAAATATGTAGCTCCACGTAGCCCAATCGAAGAACTACTAGCACTAATTTGGGCTGATGTCCTAAAACTAGAACTTGTAGGCATACATGATAACTTCTTTGAACTTGGGGGACACTCACTACTAGCAACCCAACTTATCTCCCGCATCCGCAACAACTTGAAAGTAGAACTACCATTGCGGAGTTTATTTGCAGCCGCCACAGTTGCCGAATTGGCGAAAGAGATTCAGTACTCTCAGCAACAAAACTTAAAACTTTCTGTACCACCCGTTTTACCAAGGGCAAAGAATGCACAACTACCAGTACCACTATCATTTGCCCAAACTCGGCTGTGGTTTTTAGACCAGTTAGAGCCAAACAGTTCCTTTTACAATATTCCTGTGGCTTTACGACTGCAAGGAACTCTCCAAGTCCCGGCTTTAGAACAAAGCTTAATTGAAATTATTGCTCGCCACGAAGTCTTACGCACCAACTTCATCATAGTTGAAGGACAACCAACTCAAATCATTCAAACGGCAACGACTTGGACAGTATCAGTAGTTGACTTGAAGCATCTGCCAACAACTCAGCAAGAAATTGTAACACAGCAATTAGCTCAACAACAAGCTATTCAACCTTTTGATCTAGCAAATCAAGCATTAGTCAGAGCAACATTAGTCGTGTTGTCCGAGACAGAACACAGATTATTTGTGTGTATGCATCACATTGTCAGTGATGCTTGGTCAATAGGTGTATTTGTGCAGGAATTGGCAGCTTTATACAATGCTTATTCTCAAGATTTGCCTTCTCTACGAGACGCTACGCAAACACCTTTAACACCATTGCCGATTCAGTATGCAGATTTCGCCATCTGGCAAAGACACTGGTTGCAAGGGGAAGTACTGCAAACCCAATTGAGTTACTGGCAAAAACAACTGGCAAACACACCCGCGTTGTTGTCCCTGCCCACAGATCGACCTCGAAGAGCAGTGCAAACATTCAACGGATCATCTCAACAGTTTGCACTCTCAGTTGAGCTAACGAATAAGCTGACACAGTTGAGTCAGCAACAAGGAGTCACGTTGTTTATGACGCTGTTGGCAGCGTTTGATACATTACTTTACCGCTACACAGGTATAGAAGACATTTTGGTGGGGACACCAATTGCAAATCGTAATCGCAGTGAAATAGAAGGGTTAATTGGCTTTTTTGTCAACACTTTAGTTTTGCGTACTGATGTCTCAGGCAATCCCAGTTTCTCAGAATTACTAGTGCGAGTTCGGGAAATGGCACTCTTAGCCTATGCTCATCAGGACTTGCCGTTTGAAATGTTGGTAGAAGCATTGCAGCCAGAACGGAACCTAAGCCATACACCTCTGTTTCAGGTGATGTTTGTCTTGCAAAATACTCCCATGTCTGAAGTAGAGCTTGCTGGGTTAAGTGTCAGTCCATTGCTAGGAGAAAGGACAACTGCAAAATTTGATTTAACTTTAGCAGTAGAAAACACATCGACCGGACTGGCGGGTGTATGGGAGTACAATACTGATTTGTTTGATAAACGCACTATCGAGCGGATGATAGAGCATTTTGTAACATTGCTTGAGGGAATTGTTGCAAACCCACAGCAGCATCTAGCACAATTGCCTTTGTTGACGTCCGTTGAGCAACAGCAGTTATTGGTGGAGTGGAATCAAACTCAAACTGACTATCCCCAAGAAAAGTGTATCCACTCCTTGTTTGAGGCACAGGCGGAGCGTACTCCAGATGCGGTGGCACTGATGTATGAAAATCAACAACTTACTTACCACCAGTTGAACAGTCGGGCTAATCAATTGGCGTATTACTTGCGATCGGTGGGTGTGGGAGCCGATGTGCTGGTCGGCATTTGTGTGGAACGTTCAATAGAAATGGTAGTGGGACTACTTGCTATTCTCAAGGCGGGTGGGGCTTACGTACCTCTCGATCCAGAGTATCCCCAAGAACGTTTGACTTTTATGTTGGAAGATGCTCAAGTGAAAGTGCTGTTAACCCAAAAACAACTGCTTGACAGACTACCTGAACAGAAACTCCATCTTGTCTATTTGGATACTGACTCGCAGAAGTTTGCCTTAGTAAACGAAATTCTCCACGCCTGCGAGGTAAAGTCATCAAACCTAGCCTACGTACTCTATACCTCTGGCTCTACAGGTAGACCAAAGGCAGTAGCCATAGAGCATAAAAGTCCAGTTGCTTTAGTAAGTTGGGCACAATCCGTTTTTACACCCAATGAGCTTGCTGGTGTCTTAGCTTCTACCTCTATCTGTTTTGACCTCTCAGTTTTTGAGTTGTTTGTTCCTCTAAGCTTGGGAGGAAAAATCATTTTAGCTAAAAATGCTTTATATTTATCCAAGATGACTACTGCTAACCAAGTCACTCTAATTAATACAGTTCCTTCTGTGATCGCTGAGTTAATTCGAGAGAATAATTTACCTGAGCAAGTATGCACAGTTAATTTAGCTGGAGAATCTCTCCGAAATCAACTTGTGCAGCAAATATATCAGCAGAGTACAATCCAGCGTGTCTTCAATCTCTATGGTCCTTCAGAAGACACCACTTACTCTACATTTGCCTTGATAAAAAAAGGGACGAGTGAGTCACCGAGCATCGGTCGCCCGATCTCTAACACGCTTATCTACATCCTTGACCAATATCTACAGCCAGTCCCTGTAGGTATATCGGGAGAGTTGCACATCGGCGGTGCGGGATTAGCACGAGGCTACCTCAATCAGCCAGAGTTAAGCAAAGAAAAATTTATCCCCAATCCCTTTAGTACCAACCCTGGTTCCCGCCTTTATAAAACTGGGGATTTAGCACGTTATTTAAGTGATAGTAATATTGAGTACTTAGGACGTATTGATAATCAAGTGAAGGTACGGGGCTTCCGCATTGAGTTGGGAGAAATAGAAGCAGTACTCAGCCAACATGGCGATGTGCAGGCATGTTGTGCGATCGCCAAGGAAGACACGACCGGGGATAAACGCTTAGTCGCTTACGTGGTACCGGATCAACAGCATACACCCACAATCAGTCAGCTGCGTCAGTTCCTCTTTGATCAACTACCTGGGTATATGGTGCCCAATGCTTTTGTGATGCTGGAAACCCTGCCCCTCACGCCCAACGGTAAGGTAGATCACCGCGCATTGAGAACACTTTCCCAGAGTAGTGATTCGGACACATTTGTTGCACCCCGTAACAATTTAGAAGTGGAATTAACGCAAATTTGGTCAAATATTCTCAAGGTTGACCAGGTAGGAGTACAAGATAACTTTTTTGACCTTGGTGGTCATTCCCTTTTAGCTACTTATTTGATATCTCGAATAAAACAACAACTACTTAAAGATATTCCTTTAGTCACCCTTTTCCAAAATCCAACTGTTGAACAGTTAGCGACTATCCTACAACGAGATTCGGTTATTTCAAGTTACTCTCCCTTGGTAGCAATTCAGCCAAACGGTTCTAACTTGCCTTTCTTCTGTCTTCCAGGAGCTGGTGGCTATCCTTTCTACTTGTATAACTTAGCCCGTTATCTAGGTCCAGACCAACCGTTCTACAGTTTCCAAGCAAATGATTTGGATGGAGGATTGCAGCCAATCACCCGAGTTGAAGATATAGCTGCCCACTATATTCAAGCAATACAGGCTGTTCAGCCTCAAGGCCCGTATTTTTTAGGAGGACATTCTTTTGGAGGTAAAGTCGCTTTTGAAATGGCGCAACAGTTACTTCATCAGGGGTATGTGGTTGCTTTAGTTGCCATTCTTGATACTAAAGCACCGATTTATCAGAAAAAGCACATAGGTGTTGGTTGGGATGATACTAAATGGCTGTTTGAGTTTGCCAAAGCACTTGAACTTGCATTTGCAAAGAACTTGGATATTTCTTACGAGACTCTCCAATGTTTAGCTCCAAAGGAGCAACTGAAATACGTTCTGCAGCATTTCCAAATGGTTAATATCCTGCCTCCTGACGCTGAAACCACACAGCTTAATCATTTAGTACAAGTTTTCAAAGCTAACCATCTTGTTGATTATGTGCCACCACAACAGGTCTATCCAACCCGAATTGCTCTCTTGCGCTCCAGCGAGGCTTCTGTTGAGGACTCTGCTAGTGAGATACCTTCTGAGATTTTACAGGATGTGGTCTGGGGCTGGGGCGAGTTTTCTGCCGAACCTGTCAATATCCATTTTGTCCCTGGCAACCATATTACGATGATGACTCAACCTCACGTCCAGGTTTTGGCCGAACAGTTGAGAGCTTGCATTCAGGAGGCAAATAATTCCCTACAAAGAAAGGCAGAGGGCAGAAGGTAAAAATTATTAAAAATCCTTCAGGGGTGGGTTTAAAGCCCGCCAAAACAATAAAAATGTATTTCACCGCGCTACGCGTCTCGAAATACGGCTCCTTAGGGAACTCCAAGAAATAAATTATCCAATTCTCAAACTCAACCTACTTCCTCATTCCCCCCGCTCCCTGCTCCCTGCTCCCTGCTCTCCCTTATACTTCAATCCCACGTTTTAAGCGTGGATGCCGACTGCCGTCACGCCTTCTGAAAAACACTTACTTAAGAAACTACATATGATTGTTTTAGGTATCAACTCGGTTTATCATGAATCAGCAGCATCTTGTGTTGTTGATGGTCAAATCGTATCAGCAGCTGAAGAGGAAAGATTTAATCGCTATAAACATGGCAAAAACGCATACATTGATAATCCTCACATTCTCCCAATCCAAGCCATTAATTTTTGTCTCAGAGATGCCAATTTAGATCTTGAAGATATCGATTTAATTGCATTTTCTTTTGAACCTAAGCTTCGCCAGAAAAGTTTTGAAATCGACCCAATTAGTATTCCAGGAGATTGGGGGAGTAAAGAAGGAGAAAAAACATTCCTTTTAGGTTTAGAACAAGTCAAACTCTCTTTAAACCAAGCTTTGGGTGATAAAGCAGCAGAAAAACTCGTCTGGGTTCCCCATCATCTAGCCCATGCAGCCTCCGCGTTTTTCCCTTCTGGATTAAAAGAAGCAGCAATTTTAGTCATTGATGGTATTGGTGAAAATGCCTCTTCGATTATGGCCTATGGTAATGAGAATAGGCTCGGTGTATTACATGAGATCCAATATCCTCATTCTTTAGGTTTTTTGTGGGAAAAACTGGCTCAATTCCTCGGTTTTTCGGAATACGATGCTTGCAAAGTCATGGGACTAGCAGCTTATGGGCAAAGCGAAACCATGCAAGCAGTATTTTCTCACTTTGCACGGATAACAGATAAAGACTTTATCTTAGAAAAAGAGGTTCTTCGCTTTCGCGTTAGCGAATTTGAACTATTAGAAGCACTACTAGGTAAAAGTAGAAAGAAAAATGAACCGATAGAACAGCATCACAAAGACATTGCAGCTTCTTTACAAGCATTTACTGATCAAGCTGTGCTTCACTTAGTCGAAAACCTTTACCGCCTCTGTCCATCGAATAACTTTTGCTATTCGGGAGGAGTGGCGCTCAACTGCGTTACTAACTGGTTAATTAAAGAAAAAGGACCATTCAAAAATATCTTTATTCCAACAGCTCCGCACGATGCCGGAACCGCAGTTGGTGCGGCTCTTTACGCTTATCATACGCGATGCAATCAACAAAAAGTTCATACTCCGCAACTCACCCCGCATACAGGACCGAAGTTTACCAGTGAGGAAATTCTGTTGGCAATTGAAGAATCTGGTTTAACTACCAGACGCTCAACAGATAGTGCGATCGAAGCGGCTGATATGGTAGCAGATGGTAAGGTCGTTGGCTGGTTCCAAGATCGTATGGAATTTGGTCCTCGTGCTCTCGGTAATCGTTCTTTGTTAGCCGATCCGCGCTACGCTACTACTCGGGAACTACTCAACCAGAAGGTAAAGCACCGAGAAGATTTCCGACCTTTTGGTCCTAGCGTTTTAGCTGAAAAAGCCGAAAAATGGTTTGAAATTGGTCGCAAGAGTGAAAGTCTAAAGTATATGCTATTTACTTGTCCGGTACGACCTGAAAAAATAGACAAAATTCCTGCCGTCGTTCACGTCGATGGAACTGCAAGAGTACAATTAGTGGAAAAACAACTTAACCCCAGTTACTACCGATTAATAAAAAGATTTGAACAGCGTACAGGGGTTCCTATAATCCTTAATACATCGTTTAATGATAGTGAGCCTATAGTCTGCTCGCCTAGGGATGCCATTTCAACCTTTAAACGCACGGCGATTGATGCCTTGATCATGCAAGATTTTGTTATAGAACGTAAAAATTGAAATAAGTACTACGATGATAAACGAATTAACCAGATCAAATTTTTGTAATCAACGCATTAGTATCATTTCTTCAAAGCTCACAGGAGAATATACAGTTGCGACCGACCAAGTCAGCTACCAACAGCCAGATCAAGTCTTTCCTTTACATCCTGAGCAGCAGTTTTTTCTCGATGAAATTATAGAGGAAAAGATGACTGATGCACGGGTGCTGGAAATCGGTCTTGGATCGGGCGTGTTGTCTATTGGTGCACTTAGAGCAGGAGCAATTTATGTTACTGCTCTTGAAATCAATCCCCGCGCGAAGAACTATGCTGGCTTCAACATTCTCACTAACGGTCTAGAAGGCAAGATCGAAATTAGGGATGGTGATGTGAGCGATATCTGGAAACCAGTACGTGGCGATCGCTTTGATTATATGATCTCTAATCCGCCTTTCGAGCCGACACCACAGGGAATGACCCACTATCTGCATTCTGCTGCTGGTATCTGGGGACTTGATTTTGTCGAAGCTATACTCAAAGAACTCGATGATCATTTGACAGCAGCAGGTCATGGGCAGATTGTTACCTTTGCTCCAGGAAATGCCCAAGAACCTTTCATGCTGATAGACATGGCTCAGAAGTACTTGAAGGGGGAGACAAAAATTAAGGTGAATCCGATTTCAATCAAATTTAGTGAGTTTGTAGACAGATATGTTGAAAATGGACAGGCGACTGAAGAACAAGTAGAAAAAATCAAAAAAATGGCACAAGATAATGATGTTTCCCACTTGTATCTTTGCGTACTTCATTATAGTCGGGGTGAGCGATCGCTGACTGTTATGGATACGATTTTAGCGTACGAAGCTTGGCTAAATCCTTTGTGAAAATGAGAATATGCTTTATAAAAATCGTTCCTCTAAGAAAAGAATAGATCTAGTTACAAAAGATTTCAGGTTTATTTTCAGAATATGCAAACCCAAGTTTTTCGCAATCAACCTTTAACAAATACTTCTTCAGCTTTTACTCAATTTTGGGAGAATGTAAAAGCGATCGCAAGTCCTTATTGGTATCCTACAAAGCCAGAGGAAAGAGCATTTTCAGACGTGATTCGCGCTTGGGGAATGCTCTTTGTATTAGTCTTATTAATAATTGCACTTGTATGTGTAACTGTTTTTAATAGCTTCGTTAATCGCTATTTGCTCGATATTATTATTGGAGAAAAAGATTTAGATAAGTTTATTAAAATGTTAGCCCTTTACGGCGTTGCCTTGATCTTTGTGACGCTATTAATAGGATTTTCTAAATTTCTCAGAAAGCAAATTGCTCTTGATTGGTACCAATGGCTAAATAATCAAATTTTAGCAAAATATTTAAGTAATCGAGCCTATTATAAAATCAATTTTAAGTCTGATGTAGATAATCCAGATCAACGTCTATCACAAGAAATAGAACCGCTTGCCAGCAATGCTCTCAGTTTTTCAGCTACTTTCCTGGAGAAAGTACTAGAAATGACAGCTTTTTTAATAGTTCTTTGGTCAATTTCTCAGCAAGTTGCAGTAATTTTAATTACTTATACTATCATAGGCAATCTAATTGCTATTTACTTAAATCAAGAATTGATTAAGATTAATCAAGATGAACTCGAATCTAAAGCAGATTACACTTATTGCCTGACGCATGTTCGCAATCACGCTGAGTCTATAGCCTTTTTCCAGGGAGAAAGCCAAGAATTAAATATCATTCATCGAAAATTTAATCATCTGCTAAAAAATGCTCGTAGTAAGATAAATTGGGAGAGAAATCAAGACATTTTTAAGAGGGGATATCAGGCGGCTATCCAAATATTTCCATTTATAGTACTTGGACCATTAGAGCTAAAAGGCGAAATGGAATTCGGAGAAGTTACTCAAGCGGCTATAGCCTGCAATCTATTTGCTAATGCTTTAGCAGAATTAATCAATGAATTTGGAACTTCCGGACGATTTTCCAGTTATGCTGAACGTTTAGCTGAGTTTTCAAATGCCTTAGAAGCTGTTACTAAACAAGTAGAGAATGTTAGTACTATTAAAATAGTAGAAGAAAATCACATTGCATTTGAGAATGTAACTTTACAAACGCCTAATTATGAACAAGTAATTGTTGAAGATTTATCACTGTTAGTT
>JAQYWP010000029.1 GCA_029379285.1 Rhizonema sp. PD38 | reverse complement strand
GTGCTGCAGGAGGGTTAGCCCGCTCTCACGGCGACTGGCGTTAGCGCAGCGTTAGCGTTAGCGACGAAGGAGCGTTGGAACGAGCGTCACCCGAAGGGCGTTGGTTTCCCTCCGAAGGAATCTGTCCGTGCGCTTTAGCGCTCTTATCAATTTGAGAGCGCTGAAGCGCAACTACAAGCCTTATTATAAGTGTTCAACCGAACATAATATCAGAATACTTATCTTAGTGCGTTGACAACTGAGCATTGAATGCTTACCTTAGGGAGATAAAATGGCAAAAAATAAATTGTCTCTCCATTACCTAAGTTTGGCTCTTGCGATCGCACTGGGTGCCCTCTTGCGCTTTTGGCATTTGGATTACAAACCTCTGTGGATGGATGAAGTCATCACTGCCATATTCAGCTTTGGGAAAAGCTATAACGACGTGCCTTTAGATGTAGTATTCCCAGTTGAGCGCCTACAGGAAGTGTTCACTTTCCAACTGGGAGTTAGTTGTTCTCAAATTGCCCAAAACGTCGCTAGGTATTCGACTCATCCACCGCTATTTTTTTGCTGGATGTACAGTTGGTTGGGGTTGATGAGTCCTTTAGGAAAAGAGTGGGTAGAAAAATTGCGAAGTCTACCAGCTTTATCGGGTGTGGGAGCGATCATCGTCATGTACTTCATCAATCGTACTGCCTTCACGCCATCTGCTGGAATCATAGCAGCAGGGTTAATGGCAGTATCGCCCTTTACTGTTTACCTTTCCCAAGAAGCAAGACATTATACATTACCAATGCTTGCGGTTGCTTTAGCATTATTAGGGCTGATACAAATTCAACAAGATCTTGAAAAGCGTCAAACGGTTAGATTTTGGGTATGGTTGAGCTGGGCAATTCTCAACAGTCTGAGTTTTTATATCCACTACTTCTGTATTCTTGCATTCATTGCTCAAATTGCAACGCTCCTTTCTCTAATGTATTGGCGTAGGGCGAACATCCTTAACAAACGCAAAATCTGGCTGGCACTCATTCTGTCTATCAGTGGTGTTACCATTAGCTTCCTCCCTTGGCTAAGGGTAATAGTCAATCATTCTAACCGTGCAGAAACAGACTGGCTTGCCCCTGCAAATTTCATCGCTCCCTTTTATCAAACCCTCCTAAATTGGGTGCTAATGGTGATTATTCTACCTGTAGAAGAGCAGCCCCTCGCAGTGGCAATTGTCTGTGGTTTATTTATGGCTTTGTTTGGTATTTGGGTAGGTTGGCAAGTTTTTAAAGCTTTACAGCAATTGTGGAGTATACCTTCAACACATTTGGCGACACTAACACTCTTAAATTTCTCGGTTTGGGTATTGTTAGAATTCTTTGCCATTGTCTATTTTTTAGATAAGGATATCACCGCTATTCCTCGATATAGCTTTGTCTATTACCCAAGCTTTTGTGCTTTGCTCGCTGCTAGTATAAGTAAACAAAATTCTAAATTTATCCTCTTACTTGTCGGCATTATCAGTTGTGTTTTCGTTATTTCTAACTTGGCGTTTCAAAAGCCCTTTAAGCCTGAGCAAGTTGCTCAACATATGAATTTTGAACCTGCTGTTCCAATCATGGTTGTGATGGCATATAGAGATTATCAAGATGTAGCGTTGGGATTAAGTTTTGGCTTAGCACTTGAACCGCTTAGGGAATCTAAGGTGGCAGTAGACAAGGGCAATTTTACTTCTGTCGCTCCTTCCAACTCCCCACTCCCTGCTTCTCCTCAGTTTGCTTTTTTCAAACAATCTCCAGATTTTAAATCTGTTTGGCAACAGTTTTCGCAGCTATCTATACCAGCAACTTCCAATCTAAATTTATGGATTATTGGCCCTGGAAGAAAACACCATGACTATCCACAGCAAGTAAGATTTGCCCTTAAAACTCATTGCAATATAGATCCCAATCAGTACTACCGTCTTGGTGTCCCCTATCAACTCTATCGATGTCGGAATTTGTAAATATAGCGGTTCTCACATTTACCTACTCCCTTCCCGCTCCTAAGAATACCGATATAAAAAACCGCAATAGACTTGGGCAGTGCGTTGGACTCACCGCACGGCGCAGGCTCGACTTGAAGCACCTGCCCGCGCCAAGGCAGCCAAGTTTGAAGATCCAGAAGATAGGTAATCTTACACCGGGAAGGGAGTAAGCATAGAAGTTTTATAGCCTTGGGGTGGATGACAGCTACCGAAGTCAAATATTACTTTATATTTAAAGTTATGATTAATGCCACCGTAACCGAGTTAATCCAGCCGTGTCTATTCCTAAGTTACTGAAGAGTCAGAAACGATTGGCTGAAGAGCGTACAGAACAAGAGTGTATACGTGATGTTCTTTTACTAGTTACTCACTTAGCCAAAAGTGAAGAGGTTACTGTCAAGCTCATCTTTGATCGTCTTTACGATGTTGCCTCAGTCAACCTGATTAATCAAAAGATTCCTTATCGTCCCCTTAACCCTATAGTAAAATCAATTGCTAAAGTGTCGGAACCAGCAGTCAGAATTTTTGCTTGGCTTTGGTTTCAGAAGAATTTTCCGCGACTGATTACGAACTGGTTATACGTAAAGGTTAGTTTTACCAATTTGAAGCAGAAACCACAGGATCTCGTTTCTATAGTTCCTGAAGTTCAATCATATTCTCTACCAGTAGTAGAAAGGACTAGCACAGAAGAGATTAAACGTCTTCGCTCTGAGGTTAGATATCTAGCTGGAATTTCGGTAGGAGCGCTAGCTGCTCTATTCAGCACTATTATCTGGGTGAGTTATGGCTCACAACTAAGAGTTATTGGCTTTCCCACAATCAATTCCGTTGATAAGTGTCTTCCATCGGCGGCAAATATGGAAACTTCTAAAAGATAGATAATGTCAGCGTCGTTCCAGCCATCACAAGCTTTTGTGCTAGGCATAAAATATAGTGTATATACACCAGAACTGGAATATAAAGCCTAATGGTTAGTTGATGGTCGTTAGTTGTTCTTATTTGAAAACAAACAACTAACAACTATCAATTGGCAACCAACTATTCATCAATCTGCCAAGAATCCTTGGTCAATTCCTCATCAAGAATTTTCTTTCGTCGCAAAATCAGAATAATTTGACCTAGTATTGGGAAGTCTGGTATGGTATCAAACCACTGAAAATCTACCTCTCCAGCTCTGTCAACAACAAAGTAACTGGTAGTATTCCATTCACGCCGAGCGCGGTCTATAATGACTAGCACAGGCTCCGGAGTATTTTGTGTTTGGGTGGGGAAGTGATCGCTATTGCACAAAATCACTACTGGATCTTCCGCACCTAACACTGCTTGCCAACCTGGTATCGGTACCCAAGCTTGCTCGCCGGCAAATCTAACCATGCGAAATGGCTGTATTTCTTGGACGACAGGAACAGCTTGTAAGTCTTGTGGTGTCAATGGTAACTCACCTACCACAGGGACAACGCGGGGTAGCTCCTCCTCTGATTCCAATCGGTAAAAGGGTAATTTGGGAGCGGTACTTTTAGGTACGACGGTAAAATCAGTAAGTAATTGTTCGATTTTTTTTCTTGCTGTTTGCGAGTGAGCAAATTTCAATCCCTTAGCGATTTGGCGCGATCGCTCTTGAAAGTCCGAATATTGACGAGCAAATTTCCACGATTGATAAGCTATGGCGTCCCCTGGATGATTCTCAAATCCTTCAGGCAGGGTAGGCAAGCGGGAGAAATCTTTAATTGCTTTAGCTAATTCCCGCGCTTCATCAGCGTTAATTTGGTGAGAGAAAGTGAGTTCAGCTGCTGTAGCTCGTTCCTCTTGAGTGAGTAGGCGTAACTCATATAAAACATCGCTTCCACGTGTAGCATAGTGCGATCGCACTGCTACTGTTGCCTCTGCCTTTTCTAAAGAATTGTAGACTTGTGCACCGACAATAACCTGGTTTTGTTGGATTGGTTCAAATCCAGTCGCTTCAAAAATTGCCTGGGGACTGTAACCAGCTTTTTGTAGTTGAGCGAGTGCAATTCCCCACTCCACCCAGTTACCTTGCTTTTGTCTGAGCTTTCGCAGTAATTCTTGCGCTACATCATCAGGAGTGTTATCAGGATTTTGAGCTAATGGTGGTAGGTCAGTCATGTTAAATGAGTAAGCGAGCTTCACTTTGAAGGGCTATGAATACCAACAGCCGCAAGTTTTATTTTATGCTCTAACTGTAAACTCTCATCACAATTTTCTCCTCCTTTATACTTCACACCAGAGTAACCCCTTGCAATCAAGCTGTTTACAAAATATCTTGGTATGGATGAGAACAAGGAAGCTATAGAGGAATTATCCTCAAGATCATAGTCCAACTGTTGAACTAGATAAAATCCGGCATCAATTAATGACTATAAAGAAACCGAAGAAGCAAAAAATTTTGGTAGTTGACGATGAGCCAGATAATCTGGATCTGCTATACCGCACCTTCCGACGCGACTTTAATGTTCTCAAAGCCGATAGTGGAGTTCAGGCCCTGCAAGTGTTAGCAGCAGAGGGAGAAGTGGCAGTTATCATCTCTGATCAACGGATGCCAGAAATGAAGGGAACTGAGTTTCTTAGTAAGACTTTACCTCAATTTCCCGATACGATAAGGATTATTTTGACAGGATTTACTGATATTGAAGACTTGGTGGAGGCAATAAATGCCGGACAAGTTTACAAGTATATCACTAAACCTTGGGACCCTAGTGAACTACAAGCAGTGGTTCAACGAGCTGTAGACACATACCATATACTTAAGCAACGTACAGAAGAACTACGGCGTACAAATGCCCAAATGGCACTGCTGGCTGTTTTGGTACAGGTTACTCAGAAGGCTTCTAGCTTAGAAGCTACTCTCACATCTATTGCCACGGCTGTCGGTGAAAGTTTCGTAGCAAATAGTTGTATTTTGCAACTCTTAGAGGCTGATGTCTTTGCCGCTCAAGGATTATACAGTAGTGATGGGACAATAGATAACTGGCTTGTGCATGACCCGTTAACTTCCGAGGCGATCGCCACTCACACCATGCAAGTTTCCGCAAATATATCTAAAGATAAAAATCTAAGTGATATTACTTATTATATCAATTCTGGTGTTCAAGCGCATCTAGTTGTCCCGATTGTTTACTGGAATGAAGTATTAGCAGTTTTGTCACTACAGTGGAAACAACCTTGGACTTTGCGAGAAGATGAACTCACACTGATTCATTTATCAGCTCAATTGGTGGCGATCGCACTGATTTGCACTCGCTATCATCAATCTGTGAAATAGTTAGGAGGCAGAGAGTTATGAGTTATGAATTTTCACTCGTGACTCCTAACTCCTGTACGGGCGGGTTTCTCAAGAACTCAGCCGGAGCGAAGATGTGCGCGTTGATTAAACCCGCCCCTACTAACTCTTAACCAATGACTAACGAAATTCGCAGTATTTTTAACCACATTGCTCCAGTGTATGACCAGTTGAACGATTGGTTAAGTCTGGGACAACACCGGATATGGAAAGAAATGGCAGTAAAATGGAGCTTTGCTCAACCGGGAGATACTTGCCTTGACTTATGTTGCGGGAGTGGAGATCTCTCCTTACGCTTGGCAAGACGAGTGGGAGCAACAGGACAGGTGTATGGAGTAGATTTTTCGTCTGCAATGTTAGAAATTGCCAAACAACGCCTTCAACGCCAATATCCCCACATTCAAGATTCAAGTAGCCCCATCTCAAATACTCGAGTTACTTGGGTGGAAGCTGACGTGCTGGATTTACCCTTTGAGGATCACCAATTCGACGCCGCGACTATGGGCTATGGTTTAAGAAATGTAATAGCGATTCCCCAATGTTTGAAAGAATTTCACCGTGTTCTTAAAAGAGGTGCGAAAGCGGCAATTTTAGACTTTCACCGTCCCAGCAATCCACAAATCCGTGCCTTTCAACAGTGGTATTTGGACAATCTCGTTGTTCGGGCTGCACATAATCTGGGTTTACAAGAAGAGTACGCTTATATCAGTCCCAGCTTAGATCGCTTTCCCATGGGAGCGGAGCAGGTTACAATAGCTCGTCAAGTTGGTTTTGCCACTGCTACACATTACCCCATCGCAAACGGTATGATGGGAGTGCTAGTCGTTACGAAACTTTAAATTTTAGATTTGCGATTTTGGATTGGGGAATGGTAACTAGGCTTTGGGAACCGGATTTTTCCTAATCCTCAATCTCAAATCCTAAATTCACAATTCTAAATCCACGCATCCAAAATCCAAAATTCAATGGATTGGTCCCATCTCTGGTTGTATGTGTCTCCCCCTATTCTGGGTGGAATTATTGGCTATTTCACGAACGATGTAGCCATTAAAATGTTATTTCGTCCTTACCAAGCAATTTTGATTGGTGGAAGAAGGGTTCCTTTTACGCCTGGATTGATTCCCCGCAATCAAGAACGTCTTGCCAAAAAAGTCTCTGAGACTATTATGGGCTCACTGCTGACACCAACAGAATTGCAAGATTTGGCGCGGCGACTGTTGCAAACAGAACGCGTGCAAGGAGCAATTTTCTGGTTGCTGCGAATGGCTATCGACCAAATTAAATCTGATAAAGAGCAAAAAAGCGCCAAGATCGTGGCAGGAATTTTGCGGGATTTGTTAGGGGAATCTTTACCGCGTCTCCTAAAAGTTCTAGCACGGCGAGAAGACTTTTTAGAAGTGCAAGTCAATCAAATTTTTGACCAGGTATTACTGGAATTTCAACTGAGTGAAGAACAAGCTACTCGCCTTGCTGACTGGTTATTCCAAGTAGTATTGCCGCCAGAGGTGCTGCGACAAGTAGTCATTGATTTTTTAACTGATCGCACGATTCAAACTATTGATGAAAGCTTTCGCGAAAAAACCAGTGGCACTTACTGGGTGGTGGCAAATCTGTTTGGTGTACGCAATACTTTAACTCGTTTGCGGACTTATTGTTTGGATGAAAAAGAGGCAACAAATGCGCTGATGCAAGAATTGATCCAAGAATTACAAGTACGCGATCGCCTCAAAAAATTACTGCAAAATCTCTCTTTACAAAGTTTACCAATAGGCACAGTACGGCAACTCCGCAAGACAACGCGTGAAAGCGTTCGTCATTACTTACAAACACGCGGTGGTGATTTTCTTCAAGAATTAAGTGAGTCTTTTGATTGGGAAAAAACATCTTCTTTGCTGCTGAATCGTCTGACAACTTCTGCTGTTGTAAGTTCTTCTTTAGAAGTCGTGAGTAAAGAAATGGCTTCAATTTTAGAAAGGTATTTGGAAAAAGATTTAGAAGCAATTGTTGCTCAAGCAATTCCCATTTTGGCTATTGATCAAGTCATTGTTGAAAAAGTAAAGTCAACTTCACCAGCTGATTTAGAAGGTGCAATTGAGGGAATTGTGAAAAATGAATTACAGGCAATTGTCACTTTGGGTGGTATCTTAGGTTTTATTGTGGGGTTGATGCAAACAGCATTTCTATTTTTTAATAAATAATTTTTTAAGACTCCAGGTATTTACCTTCCCTGAAGGACTCCCGCTATCCCATAGTAGAGACAAGCACTTGCACCGAGAATGTAGACAAACCAGGTTAGGAAAAACCCAGTAGCACGACTAGGGGAGGGGTCATAAGTGTTTATCACACCCCAAGCATGAGCAATTCGGGCTAATGTAAGGGTTATTCCCAGAAGCCATAAAAGCCAGATTTGCGAATTCATTAACTCCAACGCCAGAATCAAGAGCAGCCCGTGCGGAACATATTCAGTAAAATTCCCATGAGCGCGTACTTTCCGCTGTAACATTCCATCATCACCAACTCGCTCTGCCTCTAACTTTTGAGAGAAATTTTCAATAAAGGCAACCCATTTGGTGGGATTCTCCAGATAATTCGGCTGAGTTGTGACATCTTGCTTTGATTCTCCGTGCCAAACTCTAGCTCTTGTCCTTGCTATTGCGGCAATGTAAGAGAGTACAAAAGCAATCAAACCGTTTAGCCCAATGAAGAGAGTTGAAATAGGGACAGGGTTAGTGTTCATCTACTATTCTTACAACTCAAACTTTTTTAATTTTTAATTTTACAAAACATTATTTAGTTTAAGATCTGTGCCAAATCTAGTTTAAACCCTGGCATGACATCTTCACCTGATAGACTTGTAGGGGATTGCAGAACCTCAACAGCCTGTTTTGGGCGATAAATTTCTACGCGTTGGTTCTGAGGATCAATCAGCCAACCCAGACGCACGCCGTTATCAATGTACTCCTGCATTTTTTTTTGTTGCAGTGTATCTAAGCTATCTGTTGCAGATCGTAATTCTACTGCTAAATCGGGAGCTATCGGGAGGAATTTTGCCGGATCTGGTTTCAAAGCTTCTAATCGTTCTTGTCTTACCCAAGATGCATCAGGCGAGCGATTTGCACCATTAGGAAGCTTAAAACCCGTGGAGGAATCAAAAGTTAACCCTGTACCATCAGCGTCTGCCCAATTCCCTAAGCGCTGTGTCAGTCTGCTATTGCGATTTCCACTTTCCCATCCCGTTGGTCGCATAATAATCAATTCTCCCTTAGCCGTCCGCTCAAGCTGTAAATCTCGATTTTGCTGACAGAGTAGGAAAAACTGGTCATCCGTTAGCTCTATAGTTGGAAGTAAGTTGAGGATCAGGGCGGTCATCAGTTTCCTCTATATCTTGCCAATTTTAGCTAAATATTATACCACTATTCGTGGTAGAGTTGTTATATTTTAATTGCCTGCTTTAAACTTTGGATATGCAATGCGCTTGTGATGAAATTGCTGCCAAACGTGAAGAAAGATTTCGGCTATTTGGGACATTTCCTCTCGTTTTAACCCGGAATGCACGAGTTGATTTTCTTGCCATCTCGCACGGAGGATGTTGTTGAGTGTTGCTAAGGCTTTTTCTGGAGTCACATCTTTGAGCGATCGCAGTGCCGCTTCGCAAGAATCTGCTAACATAACGATTGCTGTTTCTCGCGACTGGGGAGCAGGTCCATCGTAACAAAAATCTGATTCGTCTATGATTAAAGTTGGGTCGGCTTGAGCCATTTGCTGGGCTTGGTGATAGAAATAGGCAATCTGCATTGTTCCCTGATGTTCTGGAATAAAAGCTTGGATTGCTGTTGGCAAGCGGTGTTTCCGTGCCATAATCAACCCTTGTGTGACATGCTTTTTGATGATTGCCGCACTCTTCCAAGGGTCTTTTATTTCTGTATCGTGTTTATTCGGTTCCCCCATTTGATTCTCAATAAATGCTAATGGGTCGTGCATTTTTCCAATATCATGGTATAATGTTCCGGCTCTCACTAATTCGACATTGCATCCCAGTTGTTTAGCTGCAGCCTCAGCAAGGGTAGCGACAAACAACGTGTGTTGAAAGGTTCCCGGAGTTTCTGTAGCAAGTCGTTTTAATAAGGGACGGTTAGGGTTCGCCAGTTCTGCTAACCGGATTGGGGTGACTAAATCAAAGAATTTTTCTAGATAAGGACTCAACCCGAACGCTACAATGCTCCAAGCTAAGCCAGATAAGGCAAAGAACGCTGCTTGCTGCAATATAACGTATAAAGATGAACCAAATGCTGCACCTGATAAAACCTTGATTGTTAGGTAAACGCCTCCCTGAGTCAAGGCAATAACAACACTTAACAGAGCAAGTTCCTCACGCGATCGCAGTCGTTGTGCCATACAACTGCCTAACAACCCGGCTGCAGCACCAGCTAAAAGCGCTACTTTACTGACTTCCAAACTAACAGATAGTAGTAAAAACAGCAGTCCCATAACTGTCACGCCTAAAACGGGTCCGTAAAAGCTACCCAATAATAAACCGACAGCACTCCAAGTTGTATAATTTATACCCATTGTCAATAGCAATGGTGTACTTAAGGTTAGTAGCATTACTAACAGGCGATCGCTTTGCCGCATTCGGGACTTTATGCGCCGTTCCATAAAGGCAAAAATACTGACAGCGCCGCTTACCAAGCCACCTAAGAGCATTAACCCCAACCAGTTAATCTCCCGGCGAGTCAGGTGATAATAATCCAGCACCTCAAAATTGGATTCCGTAATTCTTTCTCCCTTACGGACAATTATTTCACCTTGCTTTAGCGAAACCATCACAGGCTTCACCCCGGCTGCAGCTTGCACTGCCTGTAGTGTGGTTTGTATTTCATCTTTCTTCAAATTTGGCTTGAGGACAGCCATTAACATCTTGGTGGCTATTGGTTCGGCGTCTCTTGGCACTAATCCTTGCACTTGTAATTCCACAGCATTCTTTAAGATATTTGGCGGTAGCCCTGGAGAAATGCCTTGAGTGAGAATTCGTTCCGCACTGTAGTGGATTCCCATTTGTGTTTTTGCCCAGTTATCATCTGGTAAGTCAAGGAAGGAAGTATCTTTGTAGACGATTTGTGGGTTAATGGTGATTAATTGTAAAAGTTTAGCGCTGACTTGACTGTATCCCTGACGAGCTTTTAAGATAAGAGTGTATAATGTTAACAAATTTTGCTCTGATGTCTTAAGACGGTAGGCTTCTAATTGTGCCACTGCTTGCGTAAAGTCAGCTTTTTGGAACAAATCAATCGATTGTGCGTCCTCAATGGAAAGGGATTCCGGAACATGAGGACGTGAGGACGTAGAAACATCATGTAACAATATTTCAACATCTCTCTGGTTTTTCGGCTTTAAAGACGATCCTGACTTGTGCTTTGCGTTATTTTCTACAGCTAGTTGAAGCGCTTGCCATTCCCAGTAGGAACAAGAACGCAAGTAACGTTGGATGGATATGGATAAGATAGTAGTATTAAAAAAAGGGAAAGACCCAACAGAAGCCCGAATTTTGTTCCCTTCATTAATTATTTGTTTTAAATTTCGGTCGATTTCTCCATTAACACGCGGATCGACCATTAATATGGGTATAGAACTTTTACTAGCAAACTCCCGTGTTTGATCTGTACTAATTTTGTCTTCAACATTAGCAGATACAGGGGCTTTAATCGTCTGTGGCGCAGTAGTTCCTACGCGTAGCTGAGGCTGGTTGTATAAATCATGTCCCATAACTCCAATGAAGGACAACACAGCAAGCGCGAAAACAAAGGGGGTACGTTTTCTACTTTTATACAGTTTACTTATTGCATAAATGCTACTTTTCATTTTGACCGACTTTGGCAGGTTTTCGCTTTTCTCAGTTTTCTTTGATAAAGGCAAACCCTGTCGGAACTCTTTGAACTGTTGACTCCAGTGAATCAATTGCTGGGTAAAGGATTGAAAAAATGGGGCTTGTTTCATCTCCTATAACCTTGCTGTTGACTTCGATAGCTTAAAAAAGACAATCCCAATCGGAACTTTTTTTGAACGCCAACTTGCTACAATTGCTATTCTCAAAATAAGTTAGGCACTTTTATTATAGATTATAAGTATAAAATTTTACCATTATCTGATTTGGACTTCTTTACGCAAGTGCAAATAAATCATGGTAAGACAGTCTGTTTTTTCTTCATAGGAATAATATCCAAGGTTAACATTATAAAGTAGCATAAAATTTTTCCTTCTTGAAACCCCCCTACAAGAGATCATTCTGACTATAGACTAGCCGATTTTAAATTTTTGAGCATAGGATTAGCAGTGGAAATCATGAACAGTGCAAAGGGTGGGGACAAGCAAAAATATACGGAGCGACAATTGATTGACTCTAACCAACTGTTTCGTACCCAGCAAGGTTGAAAGCCAAAGACGGTATTAACGCGACCGGATGACATAAGGAGCTGCAACTGCATTTTCTCCGATGACCTCTTTAAGATGTACATCAGAGTTATAAACTCCTGACCATACAGCTAAAAGTATATCTGCTAAGTTTAACAGCAGAGAAAACTTGTTCACTCTTGAATCTAGCAACTCTGTTTGAGAAAGCAAGATCTGCCAAGTTACGGGAATCCCTCCTGCGCTGTTATATGCTCCAGATAAAGCACCAGTGATCATACTAATAGTTAGGGAGCGCGACTCGATTTGATGGGAGCGCAGCAATGAAAGGCGAAAATCTTCTAAGGTACTGAGAAAACAGTAAAATGCTATAGGAATAATGTGACTTAACTCTTCTTCCTTACTGAACTCAGCTTGTACCTTTTCTAATCCCGCCCCTTGGGATAACAAATTATGAACTTTTAATAATTGTTGCGGTAAGTTTGAGCGTGTCTCTCCTAGAAACGCTACCGTTTCCGGAATCAGGGTGTGAGGAGTTAGTTTTTCTGTGAGAGACTTAGCGATCACATAACCTATAGTGAGAATTCCATCTTGTACTACCAGGTTATTTGGCAAAATTCCTACGACCTGTTGTAGGTTTTGTCGTAGTTTTGTTGTATTGTCATGAAAAAATAGTATGACTGGTATAGCATTTAGAATTGCTTCTAACAAGAGACCATCTGAAGCGTTTGAATTAAGACATTCTTGCTGCTGACGTTTTAACCAGTCGTCAAAGTCAAACCCGCCCAATTCAATCAAACTTTCTACACCCTCAGTTATCTTTTGCACGTGTGAAAGCTTCAAATTAGGCATATTGCGGTTTTGATTCAGTACAATTTCACCTAAGAGTGTTCCAATTATTGTGCCTTTAAACCGACTACTTAGAGAGTAACGCATAAACTATTAAATCATAAGTTCTCAATTTTTAACTCATAAGTACATTACTCCTATGTCTCAATTTCGATAAAACATCTTTACCTATATTCGCGCTTCCTGACTTTTATCTCTTAAATGATACACTAACGCTTGCAAGCCTAATAAGTAACTTCGCTCTCCAAAACCACTTATTTGCCCAATTGCTACTGGAGCGATATATGAGTGATGACGGAAATCTTCTCGACGATAGATGTTACTTAAATGAACTTCTACCGTCGGCAAGTTAACAGCAGCAAGCGCATCTCTTATTGCTACACTTGTATGGGTGTATGCTCCAGGATTTATCAAGATTCCTTGATATTTACCCAATGCTTCATGAATGGCGTCTACCAACACTCCTTCATGATTCGACTGCATCAAAAAAATCTCCAACTGCAACCTTGGAGCCTCTTCTTTAAGCAGACGATTGATATCTACTAATTTTAGAGATCCATAGATTCCAGGTTCTCGCTGTCCTAGTAGATTTAAATTTGGTCCATGCAGCACTAAAATACTTGTGGAATGCACTTCTATTGATTCCTGTGCCTACTTAAGCACGGTGACGACGACGTGCTCGCTCATCTACAGGAATCGGAATCAGTTCCGGTTCCGGCTCAGCCTCAGGCCCTAAAACGGCTTCAATCAGCTTACGTGCCAATTCTTTTAGCTTTTCCAGTACCTTTTCTATATAATCCATTGAACTGATCGCTCCTGAGATATTACCTCAATTTTTACTTATCAGCTAAGGAGAAACTAACGTACTTTGTATACTTTGATTTTACCTCGAGTCTTTTACGCTCTTGTCTTCAGTAAACAAGCCGTTTCCAAACTCTAGTTTTTTCCCCTTTTTACAAGATTATCACATGAACACCCTCTCTTAATACCTCCTACTAAAGGGGGTTATTTATGCTAACAAAGAATAGTCCATAGTGAATAGTCTTCAACGATACTATTGTAACACTAATTTATAGACATGCTGTGGCAAACAGCGTGCAATTCCGTTGTTGTTTTTCACTGTGACGGTGACAGGATTAAAGCTTCTTTACAATTCATTTTTTTTTGGAGGTTGCCTTTGACGACTTTGTCGTTGACTTGGTACGAGAACTCGTTGTGGATTTACTTGTTTTCCGACTGGATTTAGTACTTTCAGCTTTGCTTGCTAACAAATCGAGGGCTGTAGACATCGTCAGATCTTCTACCGATGTGCCTTCTGGAACACTTACATTAGTTTTGCCATGCTTGATGTAAGGTCCGTAGGGTCCATTATAGATGTTCACAGGTTCACTGTCTTCTGGATGGATACCCAATTCCCGTAAAGCTTCTTTTGACTTGCTGCTGTTAGCACTGCGTCCTTTCTTCGGTTCCGACAACAACTCTAACGCTCGTTCTAAAGAAATTGTTAAAATATTATCCCCTGCTTTTAGGGAACGGTAGTCTTTTCCTTCCTTTCCTTGATCGTGAACGATGTATGGACCGTATCGTCCCAAACTAGCTTGAATTTTACCGTTGGTCTCTGGATGAACGCCCAAAGTCCGGGGTAGAGACAAAAGACCAACAGCCATCTCAAGGGTGGCTTTTTCTGGCGTGACGCCTTTAGGAAGAGAGGCTTGTTTTGGTTTTGGGGTTTCCTCAGATTTTTCACCCAACTGGACATAAGGACCGTAAGGACCAAGGAGTACGTAAATCGGTTCACCAGTTTCGGGATGAACACCCAACTGATCGGGCCCTACTGTTTTTTGCCGCAGCAACGTTTCGACTTTTTGAGGGTCGAGATCTGCTGGAGTTAAGTCTTTAGGAATTGAGGCTGTGACAACGCTATCACCATTTTCTACTTCAATGTAGGGACCAAATTTCCCAATCCTGACTTTGGCATCTAAGTTTTCCAGTTCCACAGTCCGGGCAACAATTGCATCAATTTGGTTTTCCTGTTCCTTGACTAAAGTTTCCAGACCTTTATCTCCCAGATAGAATGCTTGGAGGTAAGGCAACCAGCTCGCTTCTCCTGTGGCAATATCATCTAAGGTTTGCTCCATTTTGGAGGTAAAGCTGGGGTCTACAATATCAGGAAAATGCTTTTCCAACAAGTCCGTGACAGCAAAAGCGGTGAATGTGGGTACGAGGGCATTGTTAGTTAATTGAGCGTAACCCTTATCGATGATGGTACCAATAATGCTGGCGTAAGTACTGGGACGACCGATGCCTTCACTTTCTAGGGTTTTCACCAAAGTTGCCTCGGTGTATCGAGCTGGAGGTTGAGTTTCGTGACCGATCGCTTCTAGATTGAGGCATTCTGGGCGATCGCCTACTTTCAAGTTAGGCAAGATGACTTCTTGATCTTCAAGTGCGGCTTCCGGATCGTCTGAACCTTCAACATAAGCGCGTAAAAAACCAGGAAAGTCAATGCGCTTGCCTGAAGAACGAAAACCAGCATCTTCCACTTGTAGCTGCACGGTGATTTGTGTTTGGCGGGAGTCAGCCATTTGGCTAGCGACAGTGCGCTTCCAAATTAAATCGTATAGTTGTAGTTCTCGAGCGCTTAAACCAGTTTCTTGAGGAGTGCGGAAGGTGCTTCCTGCTGGACGAATAGCTTCGTGTGCTTCTTGTGCGCCTTTGGATTTAGTCGTGTATTGTCTGGGTTGTGGACTGAGATATTGTTTGCCATAGAGTTGTTCTACACAAGTCCGGGCAGCGGTAATTGCTTGATCTGATAAATGCACCGAATCTGTACGCATATAGGTAATGTAACCCTGCTCGTACAAATTTTGAGCGATTCGCATTGTGTCTCGTGCTGACAGACGTAGTTTTCGGTTCGATTCTTGTTGTAGAGTTGAGGTCGTAAACGGTGGGGCGGGTTTGCGCGTGACGGGACGTTCTTCTAAGTCTTTGACTTCCCAAGTTTTCCCGCTTAGGCGTTCAGTGAGGGCTTGTGCTTCCGTTTCCCCAAGTAAGATCACGTTGCGATTTGCTGAAATTTGCCCGGTAGCTGGGTCAAAATCCGAGCCAGTTGCTAGCCTGGTTCCTCCTAGTGTCACTAGTATGGAGATAAATGGCTGTCCTGGCGTTGAAGTTGGAGGGGTCAAAGTAGATTTTAAATCCCAGTACGTACCTTCGTGGAAGGCACGACGCTGGCGTTCTCGATTCACTAAAACCCTAACGGCTACTGATTGCACGCGCCCAGCCGATAATCCCCAAGCAATTTTTTTCCACAGTAAGGGAGATAAGGTATAGCCTACTAGTCGATCCAAAATTCGCCGAGTTTCTTGAGCACGAACTAACTGTTCGTCTATGTCACGACAGTTTTTCAGCGCACTTTTGATAGCCTCAGAGGTAATTTCGTGAAACACCATCCGCTTCGTTGGCACTTTCGGCTTGAGTAACTGGTATAAATGCCAAGAAATACTTTCTCCTTCGCGATCTTCGTCTGTTGCCAAAATGAGTTGATCTGAGTCTTTCAACGCTTCTTTTAGCTGAGTAACAATTTTCTTTTTATCTTTGGGAACAACATACACAGGTTCAAAATGGGCATCTACATTTACCCCAAGCTGCGCCCATTTTTCCTCTTTAACAGCAGCAGGAATTTCACTTGCCGACTGGGGAAGATCCCGTACATGACCCATTGATGCTTCTACCCGATAGCCTGCGGGCAGGTAGTTGCGAATGGTACGAGCTTTGGTAGGAGATTCGACGATGACGAGAGTTGACATGGAAATTACAAAAAAGAATAGCTGCTAGGCTAAATAGTCGATTTGATATCAACAGCGAGATATCAAGCTAGAAACCACACTTAACGAAAAGAGAATTAGTCTTCATACAATCTGTTTACTTTCCAGGATGCAGAAACTCTCTGACTTAGCATTCTGACGCTGAAAAAATGCAGAACCTTGGTTGCAGTCCAAAAGGCTACAACCGCCTTAAAGAATAACTTTAGGTACACATCTAGTTGATAAAGGTTCTGCATTTTATTTTGTCTCCGTCCCTTAGAACATTAAGCTTAAAGCATAGCTGTTCAAAGGAGACTAATCCTTCAGGTGGAAAGGGTAAGGGAAGCAAAAGCGTTAATCGGTTATTTCAATCTTTAACTCATCTGTGGCACAATTGACGACTATTATTTTCAAAATTCCCCTCCAATTTTTGTTGTCTGTGCCAAAATTAAATCAAATTCGAGAGCTTTGGGGATGTTGAGCATGTACCAATTCTTCAAAAGTTCTTACCCTTATCTATGAAACCAGGCGATCTATATTCCCTATATTAGTTGGGTGATGCGAAGCAAGGGAGTAGTAGCCTCAAGAAGGGTCATGGAAAATTCCATTCCTTGTAATACTGAAATAATCTAAGTAACAATTATTACAATAGATTCGGCGGAATCAACTCAATATTAAGAGCGAATTTTTAGTGTAAGGAGTAAAGTTTTTATAATAGCATACATATATAGGTCGAAAAAATAGTAAACGCGATCAAGTCTTTGTTTTCATCAGCAACCGCAAGCGCCTCGTTCAAATGAGAGTCTCTGCTCACTAAGTAAGCAAGTAAGCAACCCATCCGACAACATAACACAAGAAGAACTTTGCTAAGTATTTTATAAATACACTACTTTAGCATGAGTTCAACTGCTCACCAATAGAGAAACAGATCACGCACGGGGTTTGAATTGCGTGGGCAATGATATCAGAAACTGCATTTATAAGCTGCAATAAATGCTCTCAATGCTGCAGAATGGAAAGGTCGCGTGACGACAGTTAACATAGCTAGGCGGCCAGAGGAAAAGATAGTCGTAGCGGGGAAAGCTGGGGAGAACGCAGTAACAGTCGTTACTTTTCAGGGCATTCTTAATAAGAAAGAACTTAGGCAACTGTTGTCAGAATTTTAGAACGAAGAAATAAGTTCACAAAAAATACTGAGTATAATTAAGTACGAAAAGCTGTTGTGTTCTATCGAAATAAAGGAAAAGCAGATTGGTTATTTACTAATCTGTTTATTTGTATTTGGTGTAGAGATGCACTGTTTTGAACGTCTGTTGTGTTCCTTGCATCCCTTGTGGAACGGGCTGAACGCCGCTTCTTCTATAAGATTGAGAAATCGCTGAATATATGCTCTCGCAACTTCGCTCCTAAGACAATAGAATAAACAAATGTCAGCTAGAATGTCTAATAGCCAAAACCTAAACAAATCATGGACTTTGCTAGTCTTGCATCCCAATTAAATGCGGGAAGAATTTTGCCAGAGGGGATAGTGATTATCACCCTCTTAGGGGTTTTGATTGTTGACTTAATTTTGGGGCGTACATCCTCGCGCTGGATTGGATATTTAGCGATCGCAGGTTTATTTGCTTCCATTGTCACCTTGTACTATCAATGGAATAGTACCAATCCCATCTCCTTTGGCGGTGCTTTCAATAGTGACGACCTCAGTATCGTCTTTCGCGGTATTGTCGCTTTGTCAAGTGCGGTTACTATTTTGATGTCGATTCGTTATGTCGAACAAAGTGGTACTGCTTTAGCAGAATTCATCGTTATTTTGCTAACAGCTACTTTGGGAGGGATGTTTTTGTCTGGGGCTAGTGAGTTAGTGATGATTTTCATCTCTCTAGAAACCCTCAGTATCTCTTCTTATTTGCTCACAGGTTATACTAAACGCGACCCCCGCTCGAATGAAGCGGCGCTGAAATACTTATTGATTGGCGCTTCAAGTACAGCAATATTTTTGTATGGGGTGTCACTACTCTACGGTTTATCAGGTGGACAGACTGAACTGAGTGCGATCGCCAACGGAATTGCCACAGCTGGTGTTGGTCAATCACTAGGTTTAGTCATAGCCCTTGTATTCGTGATTGCTGGGATCGGCTTCAAAATCTCTGCTGCACCTTTTCACCAGTGGGCACCAGACGTTTATGAAGGTGCGCCCACTCCGGTTATTGCCTTTTTATCTGTCGGTTCCAAAGCAGCTGGGTTTGCCTTAGCAATTCGCTTACTGACGACGGCTTTCCCTCTCCTTGCTTATGAGTGGAGGTTTGTCTTCACCGCCCTCGCCGTTCTTAGCATGATTTTGGGTAATGTCGTCGCTCTAACCCAAACCAGTATGAAGCGCATGCTAGCATACTCATCTATTGGTCAAGCTGGGTTTGTGATGATTGGTTTAATTGCTGGTTCTGAGGCAGGCTATTCCAGTATGATATTTTATCTATTGGTCTATCTGTTTATGAACTTGTGTGGTTTTACCTGCATCATACTATTTTCTTTACGAACAGGAACTGACCAAATTGCTGAATACTCTGGTTTGTATCAGAAAGACCCTCTGTTAACTTTGGGGTTAAGCATATCCCTGCTTTCTTTGGGTGGTATACCTCCATTAGCTGGGTTTTTCGGTAAGATTTACTTGTTCTGGGCAGGTTGGCAAGCCGGTCTCTATAGATTAGTTTTACTGGGTTTAATCACTAGTGTCATCTCTATCTACTACTACATTCGCGTAGTTAAGATGATGGTGGTTAAAGAACCCCAAGAAATGTCTGAGGCAGTAAGTCGCTATCCCGAAATCAATTGGAATTTACCTGGATTCAGACCCTTGCAAGTTGGGTTGATAGTAACTCTGATTGCCACTTCCATTGCAGGAATTTTGTCGAATCCTATATTTACAGTGGTTAATAATTCCATTGCCCATACAGCAATTTTGCAGCCACCAACGGTTGTTTCTACTCAAGTGAGTTTAGTTGACAAGCAATCTGAGTAAATTAGATTGCTTCCAATACTTCTTTAATTGTTGAGACGCGAGCGATCGCGTCTCTTCTGTTATAAGTTCAGGACCAGCCCTTTCAAGGTCTTGTAATTTTCCCCAAATTATAGTTAGTTGAAAA
>JAQYWP010000342.1 GCA_029379285.1 Rhizonema sp. PD38 | reverse complement strand
ATCCAGGGCTAGTAGCAGCTGCGTCGCTGATGATCGATTATGTTTTGACAGTGAGCGTGAATATCGCGGTTGGCGTGGATAACCTACTCTCAATTCCAGAGTTACAATCACTGCGACATTTAAAAATAGAACTTTGCTTGCTATTTATTGCCTTAATCATGCTGGCCAATCTTCGAGGTGTACGCGAATCAGGCAAAATCTTTATGGTTCCAACTTACGCCTTTATTTTCATTGGTTTAATTATGATCGCCTCAGGTTTGTACCAACAAGCTTTTGGACATATCTCTGCACATCCCCCCACAATTCAAGCAGCAGAACCACTGGCTGTATTTTTGATTTTGAGAGCATTTTCTCAGGGATGTTCCGCCTTGACTGGAGTTGAAGCAATCTCAAATGGCGTACCCGCATTTAAGCCACCGGAGTGGAAAAATGCTCAGATTACAATGGTATACATGGGTTTGATTCTGGGAACGTTGTTTCTGGGAATTACCCATTTAGCTAATGTTTATCATATTGTGGCAAGCGATAGCGAAACCGTTATTTCTCAATTGGGTCACAGTATTTTAGGCAATGGAATACTATACAAATTTCTGCAAATTTCTACACTATTTATCTTACTTTTAGCCGCCAATACAAGTTATGCAGACTTTCCCCGGCTTGCCTCTCTCTTAGCACGCGATGGATTTCTACCCCGGCAATTAGCGCTTTTGGGCGATCGCTTAGTGTTTTCCAATGGCATTATTCTCCTAAGTACGATTGCTGCTGTCTTACTGATTATTGTTAAAGGGAGTGTAGATGTGCTGATTTCCCTTTACGCACTCGGTGTATTCACTTCCTTTACCCTTTCTCAAGCGGGAATGGTACGCCACTGGTTCAAGGAACGGACATCAGGTTGGCTGGGTAGTGCGTTGATGAATGGGTTGGGAACTGTAACTACGGCAGTTGTATTAATTGTCATCTTACAGACAAAATTCCTAGCAGGAGCTTGGTCAGTGTTGGTGTCAACTATTTTGCTGGTGATGTTATTTTTAGCTATTAACCGTCACTATAAATATGTCGCAGAACGCCTCAGTCTTGAGAATCTTGCACCGAGAAGTTATCTTCCGAGACAGAAAACAAACATTATCAATCAACCAGCAGTCGTTGTCGTCGGTCAACTTAATCAAGTTACGGTATTAGCTCTCGATTATGCCCGTAGTATTGCGGATGAGGTTGTTGCTATCCATGTCGATCTAGGTTCTACAGATAGAACAAAACTACTACAACAATGGCAAAAGTTGGAATCTGATGTAACTTTAGAAATTTTGGATTCGCCCTACCGCTCAATAGTAAATCCCATCGTAGACTTTGTTGGCGATTATGAAAAGCGTCACAGTGGCATTTTTTCAACCGTCATTATTCCTGCTGTTGTGACACGTAGCTGGTGGCAGGGGCTATTGCACAATCAAACTGGTTTTTTCCTAAAAGCAGCCTTACGTGCCCATAAAAGCCGAGTTGTGACTACTGTTAGATATTATTTGTAAGAATACATCCGTCATAATTGGCACTCTCCACGTTTGTTGGAATACGCATTTCTTTTTCCATACCTGAAGGTTCCACGTAATACCAAATCTATGTGAAGCTGCATAGAATAATTTCTTGTCTAGCAGGAGTTGTAAGTGTCCTATTCTGTGCATCTTCATAAAAAATTGGTATAAGACCGTTGGTGTTAAAGTGAAATTTACTTTTTACTCAACACTCCTTGAAGATTTCACTGTTTCGGTGACAGTAGAGAATGCGCGTGGGTCGGTTATACTAGATTATATATTTCCAGAAATTAAGTTTTCACCAAAACAGGAAAGGGTTTCAAATTCTTTTTCGGATATCTCTATTGACAAAATAGTAACCTCCGATGATAGAATAATTGCGTAATAGACAATAAAACCTAAATTTTTACATCTAGTTGGGGAGTAATATGTCTAAGTATTTTTTAATATGAAAGTTTTTCAACACTGTTTTTAAAAGTATTGTATTAGTACCCAATGGAAAAGCAAAAAATTTAGTACTGGGTTCTTATAGCTCTGTCTGTATTCAGAGGGAACAGGGAACGCTTAACAGTGAATCCCACACATAAAAGTGTGGGATTGAAGTAAAGCTCGCCGGAGGATGCTTCCCCCGGCAGACTTTACAAAAGGACGCCGTTTTTCGCAGAGAACTGCGCGTCTCGAAAAACATCTCAATTAAGTGGGCTTTAAACCACGCCAGATGATTCAACGCGTGGAACCCCAACGCTCTTATCCTGCACTGGCTTGTCCGTATAGGCGCACTGGCTTCACAACAGAAGTTTGTATTTATAATACCTGTTCCCTGTTCTCTTTTCCTTTTGTAATTATAAAAGCCTGGGGAAATTTGTAATATTGTTCACAATAACATCAATATTTTTATGAGAATAATTCTATGTGCGCTCGCTTCAGTTGAAGCGATGTTATTATTCGCGGAGCCAGTAATGGCAACCATATTGAGCCCACATGCCTATGCACTTTATAGAACTTACGCTAATATCCCATTAAATGGTCTCTCTTTCACTAGTCAAAATACTGGTGAAGATTTACAAAATCCCAATGGAGCTTCGCGGTTTATCACCAAAGAAGGTTGGTTAGGCTTTTCAAATTCTAATGGAGGCGAATGGATTGAAACTGGAACGGTGAAAGGTGCATTGTTCAAAAGCTTTACAGATTATACTATTGATGATTGGGATGGTTTGTTTGTGGCGATGAATGGATGTGGTGGAGTTACTGCAACTCAGTGTAGTAACCACATTACTTACAGAGAAGGCGAAGTTGGCTCTCAAGTCGCAACAGGTAAACACAATTTCATTATTAGAAAAATGACTGACGGTTCAGGAAATTACCAAGTTTATATTGACTATAGCCCTTTAATAGTAGTCAATGGTTCTACGTTTACTGTTTCTGACCCAATTAATGCAGATGTCGGAATTGAAAGTAACGATACAACAAATTCATTTACAAGTGGCACCACAGTTTACGATTTTTGGATTGTTGATCCAAATAATGAAAATAATTCAGGAACCGCCGGATGGTATCCAGTAACTCCAAGTATTTCCTATACTTATACAAGCTCCAATAATTATAACGGTGCAGATGTAAAAGTCCAATACCCCTACGACAATGGCACGCGAGTCCCCGCAGGTGCCGTAACCCAATCCAATAAAATCACTTTCACCCATAATTAAAAACTATGAGAAGATTTATTGTTGCGATCGCAGGCTCTGTTACTGTTATTGGCGTTGTTTGTAGTGCTGTCTACCTTAGTTATAAACCAGTACGTTCTTCAACTCCGCCACAACTCAACCCAGCTTTGTTGAAGCCAGCAACCATAATAATACCAAGCAACAAAAATAAAGACAGAGCTTTATTTGCTTTGCCAACACAGAGAGAAGTCTTCGGCATGATGACAAATGGCGCAAAGCAACATGTTCAGAGTACGACAATAATGAATCTTGGTGACTACGAAAAAACTAGAAACAGAAAAACTATGCCTATCTCTGCTGAACGACAAGTATGGGTTGTGAAGGAAAAGTACAGAAATACGGAAGAATACTCTGGATTGCATGGTAAATTCAAAGGAGCCACTGTGACAACTCTTGTTGATGCGGAAACTGGTCATGTCATGTCTCAAGATATTGATTATCAGAGGGGCAATTACACCCCAACTAGCGTTCCCGCTTCAATAAACTAAAACGAGCGAACCAGCACTAACGTATATCACGACACACTTTAAAGAAACCAAGCTGTTTTGGCTGACGCTCCCCACTCTTTGGGATGGAGTTCAATATCTACGGGTATTACAACTTATCAAACGGACACGATATTACACATCGACATTCGTCAAAAGCTTTGCTTGTTGAAATACGAACATTTTATCCTAACTATCTATTGACAAGTATAGACTGAAAGTTGATACTTTGGTCAGAAAAGACTTTAGCCGCAGAAAGGGTACCGTTGAACAAGCATTGGACCGTAATTGACCTTTTTTCGGGCGTAGGAGGGATGAGCTACGGCTTCCATGCTCATCCGAATTTCAGGATACTGGGGGCGGTTGATGCCCAGATAGGTAAGCCGAGCAGCCGCAGGGGCTCTTTGCAATGTAATATCGCCTATCAAGCAAATATGGGTTTAAAGCCGGTGGATGTAGATATATCAACTCTAGAACCGAAGGATCTACGCCGAATTCTGACAAACACTCTTGGTACTGATGCTCCTGATATCCTGATTTCATGTGCGCCCTGCACAGGCTTCTCTAGAACACTGCCTGACAATCACATATTAGATGATCCCCGAAACTCACTGATAACGCGCAGCGTTCTCTTTGTGAGGGAATTTAGACCGACAATTTTCCTAATGGAGAATGCAAGAGAGTTGGTTGTCGGTAACTTCACTCATCACTACCAAAGTCTGCAGGAGGAACTTATGCACCTTGGCTACCAGGTTTACGGGAAAAATTATATGCTGAATCGGTTCGGTCTTCCGCAACGCAGAGAACGGGCATTAGTTATTGCAGTGCGAGAAGATTTAACGCTCAAAACCCTTGAAGATTTGTGGAGTGGCTTTCGTGTTAAATTGGAAGCAACCCACGTTCGCAGAGCCATTTCATCGCTGCCGCCGATAGCTGCGGGGCAGCCGAACTTAAATGATACCCTGCATATTGCACCCGGATTTTCAGAGATTAAAAGCTTGAAACGGCTTCAGATGACACCAAAAGACGGTGGCTCTTGGGCTGATTTGAGACATTGCCCAGAGGCTCGTGATATTCTGACGCCCGCCATGCTGCGCTACATTTCCAACGGAAAATTAGGGTCGCATCCGGATGTGTACGGTCGGTTAAGCTGGGATAAGCCTGCTGTGACTATTAAGAGAGAATGTACTCATATCGGTAATGGGCGTTACAGTCATCCTGAACAAGACCGACTGTGTACCGTTCGGGAGATGTCTATCCTTCAGGGTTTTCCGGAGAACTACAAGTTTGTGGCATCCGGGCTAGCAAATATGTATAGGCAAATAGGGGACGCTGTGCCTCCGCTTATCTCCTATCAATTAGCTCACGTGTGTGAATGGATTCTAAGCGGCAGAAAACCCTTAATCAGTTCAGTAATACTTCCAAATACTCATCTTAAGCTGGAGGATATTGAATCGGAATTTGATGAACAACAGACAAGTCGTGAATTGCCGTCACGTATTTCAGTCTCCGTCTGATTCATTCTCACCTCTGTTTACTCCAATTGTAGGTATAACCCATGAGCCGTGAAGGAAACACAGATCGGTTCCCAGGTTACTGACCGTGATTTTCTCGACACTACCGTCTAATATTAAGGTAAAAGCTGCTTTTTTGTCTGCCGTATAAACCTTGGCGCTGCTGCCTCCATTCTTTGTTCTTGGCTTGAAGCTACTCTCTTGCAACCCTTCGATAAGCATTAATACATTAAGTGGAATTTCATATAAGTCATACTGGACTTTGGGCAAGGTTTTAATCGCATCAATATCCTGAATCAAAGGTAAAGTTTCTGTTTGATTTTCTTTAGGCAGAGGTGGTAGTATATTATAGGCACGTAGGATCATGATCCGTTCATATTTCCTCAGATGAGAAACAACACGGCATGTTGTTTCTCTGGCAAAGTCCGCAGGAAGTTTGCATTCTCTGATCCACCGGGCTTCCATTAACTTTGAAATCGTAATACTTTTCTTCCTTTGTAAGTCCTGCCGAGCTTCTGTTTTTAACGAAAATTTTACTCCGTCAACTATGATATCCTCTCCTGGATTTGTAAAGTCGAGAGTAATAGATGCCTTTCTTCCAGCAGAGGTAGAAGCCGCTGCGAAAGCATACTCAAAGGCTTTTTTACTGAATTTTTCAACATGAGTTGCATGATGAATTATCAAACGATTTGAGAAATTCGTAACAAATTCAGGAGCAAGAATATCACTACCCTCATTAATAAATTCCTCTATCTCTACAGTCATGGCTTGAGCCATTTCAAGAAGGAGTCCTACTTGAACTATGTTAAGCTTACGGACAACCAGGGCTAACTTTTCAGTGATGTTCATTCATCATTACCTGTCACCTTTTAACATAATTAAGAGTAATAAGAATATTACCTCCTAGTTGGACTAAAGCGCCATCACTGTCGCCAAAAAGACGCTCTAGGAAATATCTATACATACATACTTAGTGTAAAATACCTTATACACATGCGATCGCAAGTTTTAAATTTCCACAAATCATGTTTACATTGTTTAACAAAAGTAGTTCTACAGCGTTGGCACTATGCATGGCAAGTTTAAGTGCTGGATACGTGCTTAACCAAATATCAGTATCCGCAAGCACAGGAAATGCTGTTTCTGTTCTGATGGCAGCCAAGCCACAAACTCAAACCACCCATCGGGTAAACTTTCCAGCAGGAAAATCATCTACTGTTATCAAAGGATCGGTGCAGTTGGGTAAAAAAGAAACTTATATTTTTCATGCCCGCAAAGGTCAAACAATTATTGCACTGGTGACTTGGAATGGAAGTCGGGTTGATGGTAAGAACAACGAACAAGGACTTTCTGGCTACATCTTTGTTAAACCTGATGGGCAATCATATTCAGATCCACAAAATGACCAATTCAGTGCTACACTAACAGGTGACTATAAAGTTATAATTGCACAGCCTTATAAGTTAAGTAGTCCCAAATATACTTTTGAATTGAGCATTCGCTGACGCGTTGAGCAGTTCCTAAACAGTATTTCAAATTATTCTGCTTTTTGTTAACAGGCATACTCATAAATATTGTTATCGTTCTCAAGCAGAATATCATGTCCGTCGAATCACCCATAATAAAAGAACCCCTCCCCCTTCGGGTGACGCTCGTTCCGACGCTCGTGCCTCGCTACCGCTACACTAACGCTACCGCTGCGCTAACGCCAGTCGCCTAGGTCGGGCTAACCCCTTCGGGTGACGCTCCTTCGTCGCTAACGCTTCGCTAACGCCAGATGCCTGCGGAGGGAAACCCTCCCGCAGCACTGGTCTCACCTCCTGCAGCGCTGGACTCACCGCAAGCGGAGAGGGCGGAGGCGGTGGAGTTGAGTATCTATGGAAATTATGGCTAATTAAACGGACATTATATTATATCATGTCCGGTAGATTAACCTTAAATACTAGAAGAACCGCACCCCGCCAAAGCTGTGCTTTGTCTCCCCTCCCCACTTGTGGGGAGGGGTTGTGCTAGCGGACATGATATACAGCAGTTTGAGATCAAACCCGCCACAACAATAAATCGTAAAATGAATTCTGGTAGTGATTTTGATGATTTTCGTTTGTGGCACGTTTGATTGCAATTTGCTGTAACTTGAGAACGATTTTGTTTTCTTAAGCAGGAGCAAACTGTTTGACTTTTTCCTCCATTGATGCCATCAGCGATTGAAATGGCTGAACAAATTTGTCAATTCCTTCGTCTAAGACTGTATTCATCACCTGATCTAAATCAATATTTATATCAGGCTCTTTCAGTGAGTCTATTAAGCTATATGCTTCTTCAACACCAGTTTCTAACCGATTAGCAATATCACAATGATCGGAACATGCTTCTAATGTCGCTGGAGGTAAAGTATTAACAGTATCCAATCCTACTAACTCGTTGACATACATGACATCATTGTATGCCGGGTTTTTCGTGCTAGTACTCGCCCACAATAGTCGCTGTACGTTTGCGCCTTTTTCAGCCAATGCTTTCCAACGTTCATGCTGAATAATTTCTTTGTATTTTTGGTAAGCAATTTTAGCGTTGGCGATCGCCACTTTACCCTTAATCGCTTGCAAGCGAGCTTTCAGATTCGGCGAGTCAGTTGAGCCAATTTTCTTAATCCTTTCATCAATCGTTTCATCAACATTAGAGTCGATCCGACTCAGGAAAAAACTAGCCACTGAAGCAATTTTACTAATATCCTCACCCCTGTTGACTCTTGCTTCCAAGCCTTCAATATAAGCCCAAGCTGCGGCTTCGTAGCTTTTTACAGCAAATAGTAGAGTCACGTTAACATTAATTCCCTCACTGATCACTTGTTTGACTGCTGGTGAGCCAC
>JAQYWP010000341.1 GCA_029379285.1 Rhizonema sp. PD38 | reverse complement strand
GAAATAGAAGGGTTAATTGGTTTTTTTGTCAATACTCTGGCACTGAGATTCAATATTTCCCCAGAACTGACTTTTCAAGCTTTATTGGAGCAGGTGCGGCAAGTTACTCAAAACGCTTACGACAATCAAGATTTGCCCTTTGAGATGTTAGTTGAAGAGCTGCAACTTGAGCGCAACTTAGACCGCAACCCACTGGTGCAAGTGATGTTTGCCCTTCAGAATGCTCCAAAAGACCCTTGGGATTTGCCTGGTTTAAAGTCTGAGGAAATGCCTTGGGGGCTTGATGCAGTGCGGTTTGACGTAGAAGTTCACTTTTTTGAAGTTGCCAAAGGTCTGGAAGCGATTTGCTATTACAGCAGCGATTTATTTGATGCAGAGACAATCGCCCGCATGATGCAGCACTTTCAGAATTTGTTAGCGACCATTGCCAGCAACCCAGAACGATCAGTCAATCAATTGCCCTTACTGACAGCACAAGAAAAGCAGCAATTGTTAGTAGAGTGGAACAACACCTATACCAATTATCCTAGTAAGCAATGTATTCATTCTTTGTTTGAAGCCCAAGCCCAACGGACACCCGATGCAGTCGCCATAGTGTTTGGAGAACAACAACTGACTTATCAGCAGTTGAATACACAGGCAAATCAACTAGCACATTATCTGCAAAAACTAGGCGTCCAACTAGGGGTGCTAGTAGGTATTTGTGTAGAACGTTGTGTATCTATGGTGGTTGGGTTGTTAGCAATTCTCAAAGCAGGTGGAGCGTACGTACCTTTAGATATAGAATATCCCCAAGAACGTTTAGGTTTCATCATCGACGATACACAGATATCGGTACTGTTAACCACAGAGAAATTAGCCGATGGGATGGGGAAACACCAAGCGCAGATAGTGTATTTTGATACCTATGTACCAGAGTTCGCTCAACAAAGTCAGCAAAACCCCACAGCCGAAGTCACATCAGACGATCTCGCCTATGTCATCTACACTTCCGGCTCAACAGGGAAACCCAAAGGAGTCGCTGTGACTCACCGAGCAGTGAACCGCTTGGTAATCAACACAAACTACATAAATATAAAATCAACAGATGGGATCGCACAGGCGGCAAATTGCGCCTTTGATGCAGCCACCTTCGAGATTTGGGGAGCATTACTCAACGGAGCGCGGTTAGTTGGGGTGAGCAAAGATGTGGCACTTTCGCCTAAGAACTTTGCCGGATTTTTGCGCGAGCAAGGTATCAGTATCTTATTCCTAACGACTGCTTTGTTCAATCAAATTGTCCAACAAGTCCCACGGGCTTTCAGTTCACTCAGGCATCTTCTATTTGGGGGTGAAGCTGTCGATCCCAAATGGGTGAAAGAAGTACTCAAACATGGTGCGCCGCAACGACTACTGCACGTTTATGGACCAACAGAGAATACAACATTTACTTGCTGGTACTTGGTGGAGAATGTTCCCGAAGACGCAACAACAATTCCCATCGGGCAACCAATCGCCAACACGCAAATCTATGTATTAGATTCTCAACTTCAGCCAGTAGGCATTGGTGTACCGGGAGAACTGTACATTGGGGGAGACGGTTTAGCAAGAGGATACCTCAACCGTAAAGATTTAACACAACAGAAATTCGTCCCCAATCCCTTTATTTCCCAGCAAGGAGATTGCCTCTACAAAACCGGGGATAAAGTACGTTACCTCAGTGATGGGAATATTACCTTCCTTGGTCGCATAGATAATCAAGTAAAAATACGCGGTTTCCGCATTGAATTGGGCGAAATTGAAACCGTCTTGAGTCAACACCTCTTAGTGCAAGAGAGTGTTGTAGTAGTCAGAGAAGACAGCCCTGGTGATAAACGTCTGATAGCTTACTTAGTTCCTGCACTTCATAGTCAAACATTACCCCAGCAGGTTGCTCAATGGCAGAATGAGTATGTTAGTGATTGGCTAACACTCTACGAACAACTCTACGGTCAAAATCAAGCATCCACAGATGACCTGACATTTAATATTACTGGTTGGAATAGTAGTTACACCAACCAACCAATCCCTGATTGGGAAATGCAGGAGTGGGTAGAGAATACAGTCAGCCGCATTCAAGCTAACTTACCCCAGCGAGTATTAGAAATTGGTTGTGGAACAGGGTTGCTCCTATCTCGTATTGCTAAGCACTGTCAACAGTATTGGGGAACCGATTATTCCATCACCGCCATCCAGTATGTTGAGCAGTTATGTAAGACGGTTGACGGTTTAGCTCATGTGCGGCTACTGCACCAAACGGCAGATAACTTTGAAGGTATTCCCCAAGGAGACTTTGACACTGTAATTTTGAACTCAATCGTGCAGTATTTCCCCAGCGTTGAGTATCTGTTACAGGTAATTGAAGGAGCGATCGCGGCAATTGACAATCAAGGTACGCTATTTGTAGGCGATGTCCGCTCCTTGCCTCTTTTGTCAACATACCATGCAGCCATACAGTTGTCGCAAGTTGGTGATGACAAAACTGTTGAGCAATGGCAGCAGCGAGTACATCAAAGTGTAGCTGTTGAAGAAGAGTTGGTCATCGATCCAGGTTTCTTCATTGCCCTCCAGACACGCTTTCCTCAGATTGGTTGGGTAGAGATTCAGCCCAAACGCGGTAACAGCCTAAATGAGTTAACCCAATTCCGATATGATGTTACCATCCATTTAGGTACTGATGTCCAAGCCAGGGTAGCTCCTTGGTTAAATTGGCAACTAGATAAGCTTTCGTTAACACAAATTCAAAATCAGCTGCACTCACGACAACCAGAACTGTTGGGAATCAGGCGGGTACCTAATCAACGGGTGCAGCAAGCATTAGAGATTTGTCAGTGGTTAGAAAACCCCCCCGATGTGGATACAGTTGGGCAACTGCGAGAACTACTAGCACAAAAGTCCACAAATGGAGTGAATCCAGAGCAGTTTTACCAGTTGGGGCAGCAACTCGGCTACACTGTTCACTCCAGTTGGTGGGAGAGTAGCCAAGATGGTTGTTATGATGTCATGTTCTGCCGCAATAGTTCAAACGCGCAAGAGGCAATTGCTTTTTGTTTTAGTCTTGCTCTCTCGTTACAGTGGTCAGTTAGATATTGTTGTTGGCTCCCCAATTGCTAACCGCAACAATAAAAGTCTAGAGCAAATCATGGGGTTTTTTGCGAATACCCTAGCATTAAGGGGTGATCTATCTGGCAACCCAACCTTTGCTGACTTCCTAGCGCAAGTGCGACAGACAACTTTATCAGCATACGCTCACCAGGATTTGCCTTTTGAGATGTTAGTAGAAAGGTTACAGATCCAGCGAGATTTGAGCCGTAATCCCTTAGTACAGGTGATATTTGCTCTCCAGAGTAGCTCATTATCTTGTGTGGATTTGCCAGGTTTAACTATCGAGAACATCGTCCTGCCAATTGATGAAATGGTCAAACTTGACCTAGACGTAAGCTACTGGGAAGTTTCAGGAGGTCTGGAGGGTCATTGGAGTTATAGTACTGATTTATTTGATACAAGTACAATCGCTCGCCTAGCCCAGCATTTTCAAACTTTACTCGAAGCAATTGTCGCCAATCCCAAAGCGCGAGTTGCAGAATTACCGATGTTGGCGATCGCAGAACGCCATCAGCTGTTAGTCGATTGGAACTCTACTCAAGTAGACTATTCCCAGGATAAACTTATTCATCAGTTGTTTGAGGAGCAAGTAGAGCTAACCCCAGATGCAGTAGCAGTTGTCTTTGTAAAAGAACAACTTACCTATGAGCAGTTGAACACTCGTGCAAACCAATTAGCACACGAGTTGCGCTCATTGAGTGTGGGAACAGATGTACTAGTTGGGTTATGTGTAGAGCGATCGCCTTTAATGATTATAGGACTGCTGGCAATTCTTAAAGCGGGTGGTGCATACGTACCCCTTGACCCAGAGTATCCCACTGAGCGTCTGAGCTTTATGCTAGATGATACTCAAGTTCCGGTACTCCTCACCCAAAAACAACTCCTAGATCGACTGCCCGCAACTGGAGCAACGCTAGTCTTTATAGATGAAATCTGGTCACAACTTGACCCAAATCATCAGCAAGACCCTGTTACTGAAGTCACAGCATCTCATCTAGCAAATGTAATATACACCTCAGGTTCCACAGGGAAACCTAAGGGTGTGATGGTTGAACATAAAGGACTCGTTAACTTAGCGCAAGCGCAAATTCAAACTTTTGGCGTGGATTGCGCAAGTCGCGTTCTCCAGTTTGCCTCCCTTAGTTTTGATGCTTCTATCTGGGAAATCATCATAGCTTTGGGGTCAGGGGCAACATTATACCTGGGAACAAAAGACTCAATCATGCCCGGTGCGCCGTTAATCGAGCGATTGTGCGATCATGATATTACCCATGTCATTCTACCACCATCAGCCCTAGCAGTCCTGCCAACAGAAGAACTAAAAGCACTGCAAACAATTATTGTTGGTGGAGAAGCTTGTTCTACTGAACTGATCAAACTTTGGTCTGTTGGCAGAAACTTCTTCAACGCTTATGGACCGACAGAAGCCACTGTCTGCGCCACCATCGCAAAATGCACACCAAGGGATGAGAAAATTACAATTGGTCGTCCAATTGCCAACACGCAAATCTACATTTTAGACGAGTATTTGCAACCAGCACCGATTGGTGTACCAGGAGAACTGCACATTGGTGGTGCAGGTTTAGCCAGGGGTTATCTCAACCAAACAGATTTAACACAAGAAAAATTTATTCCTCATCCCTTTAGCAATGAAGCCCATTCTCGCCTCTACAAAAGTGGAGACTTAGCACGTTATTTACAAGATGGCAACATTGAATACCTGGGACGTATTGATAATCAAGTAAAAATACGTGGCTTCCGGATTGAGTTAGGGGAAATTGAAGCACTACTGAGCCAACTAGGTGATGTACAGGCATCTTGTGTCATTGTCCACGAAGATAGTACCGGGGATAAACGCCTAGTAGCCTACATCGTACCCCAAACAAAGGAGGCACCGAAAATTGGCGAACTGCGGCAATTTCTCAAAGCTAAGCTACCAGATTACATGGTGCCTCAGACTTTTGTCTTCCTAGAAGCCCTACCGCTTACTCTCAATGGGAAAGTAGACCGTCGCGCTTTGCCCGCACCAGATTTAAACAGCGAACTCAAAGAGAATTATGTAGCCCCACGCACTCCCATTGAAGAACTGTTGGCACAGATTTGGGCGCAAGTGCTGAAAGTACAGCAAGTGGGTATTTACGATAACTTCTTTACTTTGGGAGGACACTCGCTACTAGCAACGCAATTAGTTTCGCGTATCCGCGGTATTTTCAAAGTGGATCTACCATTGCGCGAGTTGTTTGCCACAACAACAGTTGCAGAGTTGGCGCAATTGATTGGGAAATTGCAGCAACAAGACCTAAAATTTTCTACCACACCCATAGTTCCAAGGGCTGATAATGCAGACTTACCACTGTCATTTGCTCAACAACGTTTGTGGTTTTTAGATCAGTTTAATCCAAACAGTGCCTTTTATAACATACCTCTAGCTTTGCATCTAGTCGGAACCCTAAATATACCCGCCATAGAACAAAGTTTAATTGAAATTATTCATCGCCACGAAGCCTTACATACCAACTTCATTGTAGTTGAAGGCAAACCTGCTCAAATTATTCAACAACAGACGAATTGGACAATATCAATTGTTGATTTAAAGCATTTACCTGCAACCGAACAAGAAATCTCCACACAGCAGTTAGCACAACAACAAGCTATTCAACCTTTTGAATTGGCTAATGGAGCATTAATCAGGGCAACATTAGTAGTGTTATCCGAGACAGAACACGTTTTATTAGCCTGTATGCACCACATTGTCTCTGATGGCTGGTCAATGGGTGTGCTTATCTCTGAACTAGCAGTATTGTACAATGCTTATTCTCAAGGTCAGTCGTCACCTTTAACACCACTTCCGATTCAATACGCAGATTTTGCCATTTGGCAAAGGCAATGGTTGCAAGGGGATTTACTACACAGCCAATTGAGTTACTGGCAACAAAAACTAAAAGACGCACCAGCTTTGTTGCCGTTACCTACAGACCGACCCAGACCTGCTGTACAGACTGACAACGGGGCATATCAACAGTTTGCACTTCCACAGAAGCTAACTGGTGAACTGACACAACTGAGTCAGCAACAAGGTTGTACTCTCTTTATGACGCTGTTGGCAGCTTATGATACTCTGCTTTATCGCTATACAGGGCAAGAAGATATACTAGTCGGTTCGCCAATTGCTAACCGTGATCGCTCCGAGATAGAAGGGTTAATAGGCTTTTTTGTCAATACTTTAGTCATGCGGACTGACTTAGCAGGCAACCCCAGTTTTTTGCAGTTGTTGAGTCGCGTTCGTGAAATGGCAATGGAGGCATACTCTCATCAGCATTTGCCTTTTGAAATGCTGGTGGAAGCATTGCAACCAGAACGAAATCTCAGTCATACACCACTGTTCCAAGTGATGTTTGTCCTTCAAAATGCGCCTACATCTGGATTAGAGCTAACTGGGTTAACTGTAAGTCCATTCCCTATGAAAGGCGCAAATGCAAGGTTTGATTTAACCTTAATCGTGCAGAACACTCCTACTGGGTTGGTAGGAATATGGGAGTACAACACTGACTTGTTTGATCCTAGTACCATCGAGCGAATGACGAGCCATTTCGTCACATTGCTAGAAGGTATTATTGCTAACCCAGAACAACGAATTTCTCAATTGCCCTTGCTGAGTGAAGTTGAGCAACAGCAGTTATTAGTGGAATGGAACGATACAGAACTAGATTATCCACTACAGAAGTGCATCCATCAGTTACTTGAGGAACAGGTGGATCTGACACCAGATGCAGTAGCAGTAGAGTTTCAAAATCAACAACTTACTTACAAGCAATTAAACTACCGCGCTAACCAATTAGCAAACTACTTGCGCTCTTTGGGTGTGAGAGCCGATGTCCTAGTCGGGTTGTGTGTCGAGCGTTCGCTACAGATGGTCATAGGACTGCTGGCAATTCTTAAAGCGGGTGGAGTTTATGTACCACTTGACCCAGAGTATCCGAGCGATCGCTTGAGCTTTATTTTAGACGATACTCAAGTTAAAGTTTTACTGACTCAACAGCAACTTATTGACAAGCTGCCTCCAAGTCAAGCGAAACTTGTTTGCTTAGATACTGACACTAAAGAAATTTCTCAGTACAATCAGGACAGCATCATCTCTGGTGTACAACCCAATAACCTAGTTTATATAATTTACACTTCTGGTTCTACAGGCAAACCTAAGGGGATAGCCATGAGTCAGCTTGCCCTTTGCAATCATATCTTGTGGCATCGGGACAATCTCAAAATTTCTCGTGGAGCAAAAACTCTTCAATTTGCTTCGATTAGCTTTGATGTCTCTTTCCAGGAAATCTTCACTACTTGGTGTTCTGGCGGCACATTATTCTTAATAACTGAGGAACTACGTCATGATACTTCGGCTTTGTTAGGTTTTCTTCAAGAAAAAGCAATTCAAAGAATATTTCTCCCTGTTGTGGGCTTACAGCAACTAGCGGAATTCGCTACTGGGAATGGATTAGTCAGTACTCATTTGCGGGAAATCATCACTTCTGGGGATAAGTTGCAGATTACCCTCGCGATTTCTCAATGGTTCAGCAAGCTAGGTGATTGTACATTGCAAAATCAGTATGGGCCATCAGAAACCCATTTAGCTACCAGTTTTACTTTGCCTAATTCAGTCCAAACTTGGCCGCTATTACCTCCAATTGGACGACCCATTGCCAACACACAAATTTACATCCTAGATAGATATTTACAGCCTGTACCTATTGGTGTAACAGGAGAAGTGTACATTGCTGGTGTGCTTTTAGCCCAAGGCTACTTGAACCAACCCCAGTTAACACAAGAGAAATTCATCTCCAACCCCTTTAGCAATGATCCTGATTCCCGTCTCTACAAAACCGGAGATTTAGCACGTTATTTACCGGACGGTAAGCTCGAATCTTTAGGACGCATTGACAATCAATTCAGAAGGCAGAAGGCAGAAGGCACCCACGCTTAAAAACGTGGGATTGAAATAAGG
>JAQYWP010000340.1 GCA_029379285.1 Rhizonema sp. PD38 | reverse complement strand
CGATACCTCTTATATACAGAATTATGGATATTTATGAAGAATTAAGGTTTTTCAGATAACTCATAAGCGATCGCCAGGAACTCTCTTCATCTTGCTGCACGTGGTAATTCATTTTTAGAGGAATAAAACCTGATCATTTTGTCTCACTGCGTAAATCCTATTTCCGCCGAATTTTTACAACTAGGCGCAACAAGCTATTGGTAGAGGAACAGAAAATAGGAGTGTGAAACAATGTTTTGGAAGTTATTGATAAGTATTTTACTCTTACCCAGTTGTTTGGGATTTGAGGTAGCATCAGCATCTATCAAAAATGAGGTTCAGACATTGCCTAAGTCTGAGGAATTGGCATCTTTCTCTCAGAAACAGGTTAATCAAAATGTCGTGAGTTTATCACCTACACTCACAGAATATTCTTCGATTTCAAGCGATCGCAAAGTTGATACGAGTGAATTGCAGTACAAAACACTCAATCAAACGTATCTGATTGCCCATCATTATAACGATTGTTATCACCAAGGGTATTACCGTCACAGCTACTACTCTTATCACCATTATTACCATCCCCAAAGGCAGAGGTACTACCTTCAGGGCTACTTCTATCCTGACAACGTTGGATACCACCGTAGCTACTACCATCACAACTATTACCATCCCTCAGGATATCGTCATTACTACCACAACTATTACCGTCCCTCAGGATATCGTCACTACTACCAAAACTATTACCATCCCTCAGGATATCGTCACTACTACCACAACTATTACCATCCCTGTGGTGGATATTGTGGGCATTCCAATCACGGGTACTACTAAGAACTGATGTGACGAGCCTTAGATCCCCGACTTTGCAGAAGTTGTCGGGGATCTTTTTCAACTATTAACCATAACCTGAATTAAGAAAAAAGCTAGAGCTGCACTACCCAAAGGAACTGTTAAATTGTCAACACCTAGAAGCGAAATAGTTTCTAATCCAGTCGCAACTAAAGCTACTATTAAAGATACGACCCAAGTTTGCCAAATATTACCTTGTACACCAAGAAAAATTAAACTACATATTATATAGCTGACAATGGTCATGGCCAAAGAACCTTCCCAGCTTTTTTGCATCCCGAAAACTTTGTAATGATGTTTCCCAAAGCGCTGCCCAATTAGGGCTGCTAACCCATCTCCCCATGCCATAATTAGAACCCCCAGTGCTGCGTACTGTGGTTGTTGTAAGTACCAGAACCAAGCAATCAAAACACCGACACTTACAGCATAGAAAAATGTCCCGAAACTTTTGCGTCCTACGCTGTTAATTCCAGGGAGAATCGGAAATAGATAGGACAACAAAGTAATAGCACTGGCTAAAATCGAAGCTATAATGCCTACACTTGCCGGAATATTTAGCCACCAAGCAAGCATTATCACATTACCGATACCAATATGGACTGTTTTCCGCACAATTTCCGGATCGTCTTTGGCGAGATAATTCACTCCCCATGCAATCAGGAGGATAAGCGACAGCCAAGTTGCAACGCTCGCAAGTTGCAGCCATAAAGGGCGAATTGACTCTAAATCGGGAAATGAACTCAGCAAAAGTGGAACTAGATGCAAAATATAAACCTTTATCTCTACTTTATTAGATTTCGGCTACAACGATGAAACAATTATTGATTTTGCCAATTCGATTCTACCGAATGTTTATTTCGCCAATGTTTCTACCAACTTGTCGGTTTCAACCAACTTGTTCTATGTATGCTATTCAAGCAATTGAAAGATTTGGAGTGTGGCGCGGCAGTTGGTTGGCAATTAGACGCATCCTCCGTTGTCATCCATTTCATCCCGGTGGTTACGATCCAGTGCCGGGGGGAGAGGGGGAGAAGAAATTGCATTGGTAATCTAGAGAGCGTTTCGGGAGTATGATTATTCAACCAAATGAATCCAAGGCAAAGCAAAATGAACTTTGTTAAATAGGCGTTTATCACCTGTGTAGAAGTCTGCCTGAAATCTTTGAGTTAATGCTAAATAATGAGCATCATAAGTAGCAGGCAGGTTAAATTGTTGCGCGACTTCCCAGGCTTGTTGATGAAGTTGGCGATCGCCATAAAATTGAATGGGTAAATTCAGAGCATTGTTAAGACATTGCTGGGCTTCTGTAGTCAGTAATTGTTTTGCCAGTTTTATTCGATGAAATACATTCGTAACTTCGTAATATAAGAGGGTGGGAGCAATTATCTTGGTTTGCGTTTGCTACCATTTATCCCATAATGTTAGATAGGGTAATGTTTCTGAAGGACTATTGATTAACTTAACTACGAAATTAGCATCTACACAAATCAATTGTATAGTCATGATTTTTCTTCATTAGGAAACAAACTTGCCATCAATTCTCTATCTCTTTCTTGTCGCATTTTATGAACGATTTCGTCAATATCCGGTTCAAAAGACTGATCAATACGCCGTTGCTGAATTGCTTGAGCATTGGCTAAAATTGTTGAACGTAAGTTTTGCCAATTCGATTGATGTGTTAATTTTTGGTTTAATAACTCTCGCTCTTCAGGAGACAAAGCTTTGATTGCATTGGCTAAAGATTCGACAAGCTGAATATTCATAGATTTTTCCTATACTATTATCAAAATATAATATATTAACAACTTAACAACATTTAAATGCGACCTTATCATCAAATACCAATTGTTGAGTGTGGTGAACCGTTGGTAGAAATTCCTTTAGAACTATTTGCAGTGGAGTCTCCTCATCCTTATAAAAAGTTGGGTGCACCTTACGGCAAACACTCACCTTATTTTCTCCGTCAAAGCGTTGTAGATAGCTTGATCGAAGCCCAAAACTGTCTACAATTACTGCGTCCTCACTGGCGGATTCAAATCTTTGATGCTTATCGTCCCGTCGCAGTGCAACAGTTTATGATAGATTACACTTTTGCTGAAGCTGTGCAAAGGGCAGGACTTACCAAGACTGAATTATCATTAGCCAAAAGCCAGGCGATTTGGGAGGAGGTTCATAAAATTTGGGCTGAACCTAGTCTTGATCAAAAGACTCCACCTCCACATAGTACGGGTGCTGCTGTAGATGTGACACTGGTGGATGATACCGGGAAAATAGTGAATATGGGTTCGGAGATTGACGAACTGTCTGAGCGATCGCATCCTCACTACTTTGCTCATCAGACTGAACCAAAAGCATTGGAATACAATGCCAATCGTCAGTTATTGCACAATGTCATGGCAAAAACTGGTTTTCAACGTCATTTGGGAGAGTGGTGGCATTTCTCTTTAGGCGATCAGATGTGGGCTTGGCTAAATAATCAAGCAAATCCAAACCTATCTACTACAGCACGTTTCGGGCGTATTGTCTAAGAATGCGTTACGCTATTTTACGCATCTTTAGGGTTTATTTCTCTCAACTCTTCTGTCGTATACGTTCCGACTGGACTCCATGCCAAATAAGGGAGGAGTAACAGCGCTGCTATTTTGGAAGTCGGCAACACAGCAAGTGTTAATATGACTCCTAAAATAACACCAACTGAACCAGCAATTTCCCCAATTTTAAGACTGCGTAACCTCAACATCAGAGGTATATAGGAGATGGTAACAATTTCCAGCAAAAGGAATAAACTCATCAGCAGCCAAGTCGTCAAGCTGCCAGGATTTTTCTGCCAGACAATGTTCGCCGAAGCTGCACCACAAAAGAAAATCACTGTCCAGATCAACGGGATTAGAGGCTCAAAAACCAGCCATCGAGGACGTTTTAACTTTGCAAACCATTTCACATCACGTGGTGTGATGAAAAAACTACCAAACTCGATTAATAAAGTTACCGCTCCAATGACCATCCAAGATTTAAGCATGGACTATACCCTTTAACGTCAATTTTGTCAACTTATATCGATGATGGCAATTGAGCGTAGGAGTTTAATCAGTCCAAAGTTTGAATATTATGTTATTGGTGGTTGACTAGCAAAAAACTGCCTCTTTTGTCTCTCCAGTTTTTAAGCATCTTGAGGATTTAGGCGAACCATTGCCCAAGTCGTATAAGTTCCAATTGGACTCCAAAGCAAATAAGGAACGAGTAATAGTGCTGCCGTTTCAGAAATACGTAGAACGATGAGGGCTAATATCAGAGCGATAATGAAACCTATTCCACCAATAATCGTACCCACTTTCAGACTACGAACCCTGAACATGACAGGGGTGTAGGCAATAGTCACAATTTCTAGAAGCAGGTAACCCCCCATGAGAGACCAAGTCGTACTGGTTCCGGGATTCTTTTGCCAGATAATATAGGCTGACCAAGCACCGCAAATAAAGATGACAGTCCAAATCAATGGAATTGCGGCTTCAAAAACCAGCCATCTTGGTCTTTGTAAACGTTTGAACCACTGGCGATCGCTAGGAGTGATAAAATTAGCAGCCAATGCAACTAAGAAAGCTACACCCCCAATCACCATCCAAGGTTTGATCATAGCAATTAGTAGTAATTAGCAATTAGCAGCCTTCACGAGTGTTTTGCCACTTAGATATGACTACTATATTTAGATTGTCTCAGTTTAGAGGCACATTACTCATCAGTCGTTAGTGAGATCGAGCAAATTAGGGAACACGTTAAGTTATGACCAAATTATCTCGGTGGATGACTGTTTCCGCACCTTCATAACCTAAAATAGCTGCAATTTCGCGAGAATGACGACCGCTAATTTTTTGCAATTCAACACTAGTGTAGTTTACGAGTCCTCTGGCGATTTCGTTACCGCTTTTGTTGCATAACTGCACTGCATCCTGACTGTCGAACTCCCCTTCCACTTTTGTAATACCAGTTGCTAACAAAGACTTCCCAGATTGGGAAATTGCTACGACTGCTCCCTCATCTAAATACAATTTTCCCAGAGGTAATAAACCGTATGCTATCCAGCGTTTACGCGCAGAAGTTGGTTCTGGTTGTGGCTCAAAGTGAGTCCCAATGGGTTCTCCTTGTATAATTTTTAGGATGTTATTGGGAAACTTTCCTTCGGTAATTACGGTATAAACACCAGCTGCGGTAGCAATTCTAGCTGCAGAAATTTTTGTCACCATACCACCAGTTCCCCATCGGGAACCTTGAGTGCCTGTATTTACCTGCAATTGTGTTAATTCCTTAATGTTTTTTACTAAACTAATTGGCTGGGCGTCTGGTACAGAACGGGGATCGGCTGAGTATAAGCGATCTACATCAGTAAGTAAAAATAGCCAATCTGCTTGTACTAAGCTGGCAACCAGAGCAGAAAGGGTGTCATTATCTCCAAATTTCAATTCTTCTACTGCGACTGTGTCATTCTCATTCACTACCGGAATGACTCCCAGTGCCAGTAATTCTTTAAAGGTATTGTAGATATTAAGATAGCGGCTACGCTGTACTAAATCGCTGCGGCTCAGCAAAACTTGGGCAATTGGCTGTTGCAAAGTTGTAAACAAATCGTCGTATATCCGCATTAACCTGCCTTGCCCTACAGCTGCAACTGCCTGTTTCAATGCGATCGCCTTTGGGCGTTCTGTTAAACCTAAACGCGCACAACCCACACCTACAGCACCTGAGGAAACTAAAATCACTCGATGACCAATACGTCGTAAGTGTGAAAGGGTTTCTGCTAAAGTAGCGATGGTAGAAAGCGCTAGCTGTCCAGTTTCTGGTTGGGTAAGGCTAGACGTACCAATTTTAACGACTATTGTTTGGGTCATCACAAAAGTTAGGAGTTAGGAATTATAAGTTATGAGTTATGAATTTTAACTCTTCACTCTCAACTTTGGTCATAAAACTTTATGAGTTATCATTTAGGATTTTCAACTCCTAACTCTTCACTAAAATTGTAAAGCGCCAATCCTTCTATAATTGAAGGCTGACGCTTTACGAATGTATGTTGATTTGCTATTGCTAGAGTCTTTAATTAGCTGACTCCATATTATTTATACTCATAATAATCGCCGTTTTTTGTCTGTTTCCTAACTTTTTTAATTATTTCTTTATATTTAATTTTTGTTTCGATTTGTAAACTTTGATAAATCTTTGTTTTTAGGAGTAATCGAAGCTCCTAAAATTTCCGAAACCCAGACTTCAAAATTGCGGATGGGATGGGAACGCAAAGCGGCATCTGAATGAACAATTGGTTCGACTAGGATTGTAAACATTCCCAAGCGATTACCCACGACTATATCTGTAAATAAGCGATCGCCCACCATCCCTACTTGATTTACTGGCAGATTCATTGTTTTAAGTGCTTGCCTAATCTTACGTCGTGAGGGTTTAGCTGCACCTAAGAAGTAAGGAAGATCGAGAGAACGAGCAATTCCACCAATACGGTATTCACTGAGATTATTACTTACCAACGAAAGTGTTGTGCAAGAGCGTACAAGCTCAACCCATTGTTTCAATTCTGGGGAAGCTGACGCTACTCTTACTGGTACTAAAGTCTCATCGACATCCAACACTAGTCCCTTCAATTCGTATTTTTGGATGATTTCTGGAGTGAGATTCAACACTGAACCTTGTAATATTAAGTCAGGCTGTAAAAGTTTATTCCAGCGCATAGTTCACTCATGAATTAATAATTTATTCGTTACAAATAAGGAGTTAAAAGTTTTAATTAATAACTCCTAACTCCTCACTTAAGTAAGTCGGCATAAATAAAAGTTTGTAGTAAGCGCTTTAGCGCTGAAGCGCTTACTACGAGCTAATTTTATAAACTTTACTTTTCTTTACGTAAAGTCTGCCGGGGGAAGCTTCCCCCGGCGAGCTTTACATAATTAGGTTTTTTATCGCCGACTTACTTGTAGCAATAGATGTAAGTATACAGCTGTCAAGCTTTTCTTGAGGTTGGTATTTGGAAAAAAGGGGATTGGTTATTGGTAATATCTTCTTTCGTGCGATTCCCTGTACCCATAACCTACTCATGAATTGCCTATTACTAGCCGCTATTCAACTTCGTTGAACAGATGTTCTTCTAAAAGCGGTTGAACTTCGCGGAACTCTTCTGGAGACAGTAATTCATGGTTACCCGTTTTCGATGTCCGTGCAAAAAACAACAGTGGATCGAGGGGAGTGTAAATTGCATACTCCCGATCCTCATAGTAAAAGCTTGTTAGTAGCTGTAATTGCTCTGGTTCCAATTCAGCATTTTCATCTTCAATTTCTAAGGTAAAGAGTTCTGACTCTTCTACTGGTGGTAATTCACCAGCGACGGTGAGAGCGTAAGCTGTGTTCTTCAGTAGCAAATTTTGTTCAGCTAAAACAGCTTGAGCCGTCCCAAAAATTTGGTCAATTATGTGATCATCTTCTACAAGAATCGCTTCTTCTTCTTCGCCATCACCTTGCCAAGCAAAAATTTCCACAGGTGAATCAACTGGAAGAAGTAAAACATATTCTTGCTCATCCACGACCAGCGAATGTTCAATATAACATTCGAGCGATCGCTCTTGCTCATCCATCAAAATGATGGAACCGACTTGAGCATTATCATTTTCTTCAGGAAATTGTGAGGGAGACATAGCCAAGGTGTGGAATTATATATACCAGTAATTTATAGAAGTTGATCAACTGTTTTTTAACAGTTAATGTCAATCAAATAACAATTTTTCTGGTTTATCAGTATTAGAATATCATGCAAAAAGATATAATGGTCAGCAAAGACCTCTTTCGATTTTGGAGCTAGCTCGCTTCATATCCAGCCATTGTTGCAAAATCAAAGCTGCGGCTTTACGGTCGATTAATTCTTTATGACGTGATGGCGAACGATTTTCAGATATTAACATCTGCTCTGCTTGAAATGAAGTTAAGCGCTCATCTACATACTCCACAGGTAATTTGAGAACCTTAGCCACTTTTGTGATATATTTTTGCACTTGGTGAGCTTGAAATCCCAATGAACCATCCATAGAATAAGGTAGACCGACGACTAAGACTTGTACTTCACGCTCATCGACTAATTGTTTTATTTTCGCCACATCTAAATTGAACGATTTGCGCTCAATTGTAGTTATACCGCTCGAGATGAGTCCAGTGCGATCGCATCCAGCAACACCAATACGCTTGCTACCGACATCTAAACCCAAAGCGGAAATAAAAGACGAGGGTTGCTTGATTTCAGTGCTAATTTCATTCGGAGGTATAGAG
>JAQYWP010000339.1 GCA_029379285.1 Rhizonema sp. PD38 | reverse complement strand
TACTAGTGAGAATTCAGCTATGAGCTTTGAACTCACTTGGTGCAAGTTATGTACACATGAGTCATGCCAATAGTAGACGGCTAAAAGCTCAATGCCGATTCTTAAATATCTTGTTCACTCAACTCCCGAGTCATATAATCAAACGGTTCATCGACAAAACTCGTATTGGTGACACCTAATGCTGCCATTTGCTGTTTAACAATATCCTTCATGATTTGGATACCGCTAACCGTTGGACTAATCGGTACACCCAGAGAATTATAAGTTTCCCGCAGTCCTTGGAGTACACGCTCGTTCAATACATCCATATTACCCGCAACGATCGCATAAGTAGCATAGCGCAGGTAGTAATCCATATCCCGCAGACAAGCCGCATAACGACGAGTTGTGTACGCATTTCCACCAGGACGGATCAACTCGGGCTGCTCTTCAAACAACGTTAAACCAGCCTGCTTAACAATTGCTGCCGCATTAGAATTGATTGCTGCTGCAGCTTGAACTCTTGCCGTACCGCTTTCAAAATAAGACTTGAGGTCATCTAGCGCATTTCTATCGAAATAGCGTCCAGCAATGTCATAATTCTTAATTAAGCTTGTAACTGCGTCTCGCATTCTTTAGTTCTCCCAATCAATAGCTATCTGTAGTTTGATATTTATCTGACTGTTTTTATGCAACTGCGACTTTTTGTGACACTTCTTAAAATAAGCTTCAACACAAAAATCATTTCTGCCCTACTTATAGGATTTTATGTCAAAGTTGCCTTCGCCGCTCTCCCATAAAATGAACTTTACAATCTCCAAGGGTATTCACTACAGGCTGTTAATTGTCAACATCAACCCAAAATCCTCCTTGATTTTAAGTAGAGGATCAGCTTAAATTTATATCCAGCTATAGCAATCCGGTGTGATTTCTGTTTAAGAAAGGTTACTATAACGTGTAAACACAGAATTTTGTAGCAAAATATACAAAATAATATGTTTTGCGCTCTTTATGATACTTCAGGCATCTCAGAATTTCCTCTAAGTGAGTAAGGTCAGCATGTTATAACATTGTGGTTTTACTTTACTAAATCGTCAGACAAGGAGTAACTATGACAACCCCACAAGAAGTCTTGAAGATGATTCAAGACCAAGATATTCAGATGATCGATCTGAAATTCATCGATATGCCAGGAATTTGGCAGCACTTGACAGTGCATAGAGACCAAATTGATGAGACTTCTTTTACTGAAGGCGTACCGTTTGATGGTTCCAGCATCCGGGGTTGGAAAGCAATCAACGAATCAGACATGGCAATGGTACTCGATCCAAACACTGTTTGGATTGACCCATTCATGCAAGAACCAACGTTAAGCATCATCTGTAGTATCCGAGAACCCCGGACAGGACAGCCCTACGACCGTTGTCCCCGTGTCATTGCCCAGAAAGCTTTAGATTATCTAGTTTCCACTGGCAGTGGTGATACAGCTTTCTTTGGTCCAGAAGCTGAATTCTTTATCTTTGATGATGTCCGCTTTGACCAAAACCAGCACTCAGGCTACTATTATGTAGACTCTGTAGAAGGTCGTTGGAATTCCGGTAGAGAAGAAAGTCCCAACTTGGGTTACAAACCTCGCTACAAAGAAGGTTACTTCCCTGTTGCTCCCACAGATACCTCGCAAGATATCCGGACAGAAATGCTGCTTGTGATGGCAAAGTGCGGTGTCCCAATTGAAAAGCACCACCATGAAGTTGCAACAGGCGGTCAGTGTGAACTGGGCTTCCGCTTTGGTAAGCTGATCCAAGCTGCTGACTGGCTGATGACCTACAAATATGTCATCAAAAATGTTGGTAAGAAATACGGCAAAACTATTACCTTCATGCCCAAGCCAGTATTTCAGGACAACGGTTCTGGTATGCACACTCATCAATCAATTTGGAAAGATGGTCAACCACTGTTTGCGGGCGACAAATATGCTGGCTTGAGTGAAATGGGTCTGCATTACATCGGTGGTATCCTCAGACATGCACCTGCACTATTAGCTCTTACCAACCCCAGCACCAACTCTTACAAGCGCTTAGTACCTGGTTATGAAGCACCAGTTAACCTGGCGTACTCCCAAGGCAATCGTTCTGCTTCTATTCGTATTCCTCTGTCTGGCACCAATCCCAAAGCCAAGCGGCTGGAGTTCCGTTGTCCTGATGCTACTTGTAATCCATATCTTGCTTTTTCTGCCATGCTATGTGCTGGCTTAGATGGTATTAAAAACAAAATTGATCCAGGTCAGCCTTTAGATAAAAACATCTATGAACTATCTCCAGAAGAACTGGCGAAGGTTCCTTCAACTCCGGGTTCTTTGGAATTAGCATTGGAAGCACTAGAGAAGGATCATGCTTTCTTAACGGAACCAGGTGTGTTCACCGAAGACTTCATTCAAACTTGGATTTCCTACAAGCTGGATAATGAAGTTAACCCAATGCGCCTACGTCCCCATCCCTACGAGTTTGCCCTCTACTACGATGCTTAATAGCTATTAGCAAGACAAATAAGATGACTATCTCAAGCCACCCACCTGATCGGGTGGCTTTTTTTAGCTCATTGCGGCATGACTGCGATCATATGCGAGCCGAGTATTATAATCTATTTTTCCTTGAATAGGGCTCCAGTAGTGTGATGTTTCTCCAGAACGACCCAGTTCTTCGCCAGCACGTCCCAGCATAGATTGTTGACGATTCTTGATGAGTTGGTAGTGGCGCATCATTAATGCACGAGCCTTTTCTTGGGTAGACATATCAAAACCTTCCCTGTTATTTTTTTATCTCTAATAACTACTATAACAAATAAATCTGTAGTGTATGCTACCAAAATGATTATTTATCAAAAAATGCGATCCCAATACGCTTGCTGCTAACCATTGGTCAAGGAATCGGGTTCCTTTGCTCTGATAACAACAGACAAAGGAAATATTGTTAGTTTCTACACACACCTTTCTTAAGACTCATGATTTATTAGTTAAGATTATTTAATTCAGATAAATAAAGGTAACAAGAACTCTACGCATTCTCATGTCTGACACATTAACAAAGCTGGGCTACCAGACTTTCCAACAGGGCAAAAATTACTTTGGTCTAGCTCACAAAATGATAGGCACACGCCTAATGAATATGATCTCGCCTCAAGAAGCGCAGACGAAACCTATCCCACCTGAGTTAATACCTAAAATTCAAGAAAGACTGAAGAATTTGCTTGAAGTGGATTGGCAAGATGCTGAGCAGGGCGTGTATCCTACAAGTGTCCTGTTTGATAACCCTTGGGAAGACTTTTTCCGTTACTATCCTCTTGAGTTGCTGGATTTAGCCCAACGTTGGGAGCGAGTTAAGGACAAAAAATATCAAGACTTTTCTTCCAATGTCGATACTGTAGGTTATCCCACATACTACTTACAGAATTTTCATCATCAGACAGATGCCTATTTGAGTGATTTGTCAGCTAATCTGTACGACTTACAGGTTGAAATTCTCTTTGGCGGTACTGCAGATGCGATGCGGAGACGAATTCTTGCTCCCCTGAAGGTAGCAATTGCACAAACGTTACGTACAATATCTCTACACCCAAGACAAGTACGCATTCTGGATGTAGCCTGTGGAACCGGTCGCACTATTCGCTTTATTCGGGCAACTTTGCCTCAAGCATCACTGTATGGGACAGATTTGTCACCTGCTTACTTACGTAAAGCAAACGAACTGTTATCTCAAATTCCCGGAGAATTGCCGCAACTCATACAAGCAAATGCTGAAGAATTACCGTACTTGGATAACTATTTCCATGCCGTGACTTCTGTTTTCCTATTCCACGAGTTACCAGCCGGAGTGCGTCAAAGCGTTATAGATGAAGCTTTCCGGGTGACTAAACCAGGAGGAACATTTATTATCTGTGACTCAATTCAAATGAGTGATTCTCCCGATCTGGAATTTATGATGCAAGGCTTTCCGGAAGCTTTCCACGAACCCTACTATCAGCATTACATGACTGATAACCTGGTAGAGCGTTTAGAGAAAGCAGGCTTTGAGAACATTGAGACGCAAGTTCACTTCATGAGTAAGTATTTAATTGCTCGTAAACCTGCTCAATGTCTATGACAGAAAATTTAGTTGTCAGAATGATAAATTAAGCAAAAACCAGATGCAAAATTTTGCGTCTGGTTTTTGTTCATTATCCATATCTGGTGCTACTGAGAAGAGAGAACAAAATCAAAATTGGTAATTTTACAGAAATGTAAAATTAAGCTATGTAACGAAACATAAAATTTTAGATTTTTTTGCAGTTGCGCTCTTTTTTATAAAGCACAACTACGAACTCATAATGATTTTGTCTGCGCGAACTTATAACTAGGATCAGCATGAGACGCAACTCTGAAGAGCGTAATATGCAACTAAGTACATATAGAACTATTTTCCTAGAAAAAATGCAAGTATCTACGATAGATGCACTTTAAGCTTCATACAATAGCTCAAGTGACCATTTTTCCTCAACAAGATGAAGATAGCGATCTGGAGATTTTGGCTTGTTTGAGCAGCTACTGTATGCTCACGATCCGACTCGCATACTTGCTTCGCTTTTAAAGCACTTGAATGGCTAAAGATGTATACAGAAGCATTTTAGAGCAAATACTGAGCTATTGCCTAAGTTTTTGTATACCAATTGTTATGTAGTTGCTCGGAATCGGGAATTGTAAATGTTAATTATACTACTTTGATTCCCTTGGGATACAACAATTGCAACTACAAAAAGAGACATATACCTGTGTTGGTGCGACAACAAGGTATTTACGACTAAATTAGGGCATTTCTACACCTGAAACTCCCATATCTCTACGTCCGCTACCGCGATAAGTAGGAGGTTTGGGTTTGGATCTTCCCGATACTAATTGTGTTGAATTAGAAGTAGGTTGCAGTGTGTCTGATGCCATTGCTTGGTAGTCAAAAGCGAGACAACCAAGTAGTAGACTTGTGACTAAAAGTGAAATGGTACCACGCATAGCAGATGTTTATTTTGGAACTCTCTTCTACCTAATACTTAGTTTCTTTTAGTGCATCCGGAGAATTCACTAAATAGTATTGTTCTTTACTGAAAAAATCTTTTTTGTTTGCTGTCTATATGTTCAACAAGTAACCAATCAGCAGCGAGATTCAGACGACCCCAAATTGTGAGTGTTCCCTGATCAACATATCGTTGTAGTTCCTCATCAATGTGCGATCGCACAGTTATAAGCTGTACGCAGAGACCATAGTGTTCAATTGGTGCAGTAATGGTAAATCTGTAATCCTGTGGAGCTAAATGATGAAAAATGCCTTTAAAACACTTATTTGACCGTAATCTCACTTGATTTTGTTCAACGTAATAGTACTGAAGAGGCAATGAGCCAGGGCAGTTACCGTCTTGTGGATAGGCATCTGGGTTCTCCAAATAATACAGTTGCCAGTGCAGCCAATCAGGATGACTAGGTAGTAAATTAAACAGAGGCACAAGTGCTACAGGGGATGCCTCTTGTAACAAAGCTGCTTGCAATGTTCTGACAGGCAAATTCCGAGGGCTTAAATTTAGTTCAACGCACAAAGCAGCAGCCATTCCTGCCGCTTGACCAATACCCATAACAATAGGTTGCAGTCTAGTTGCCCCATTAGCAAGATGAGACACGGAAATATTCTTTTCACACACCAATAAACCATCTGTTTCTGTCGGAATGAGGCAACTATAGGGAATGGTGAAAGGAGTTCCCGTCCAACGTCCTCCCCAGCGAATGGATTTAGGTTGTACCTGAAATTCAATTCCCGGATAATGGTGGTCGTTGGGGTAATTTCCAATAGCGATCGCATCCCTGTTCAAAGATGCCACTCTCCCAAATGCCATGGGCAAAATATCCTGTTCTCGTAAAGTCGATACTCCCACCAAGCGACGGCTTTCCCTGTAGTAGGGATGAAGAGCGTAAGCGCCTCCACCAAAAGAGGAAGGAAAGACTTGTTCTGCCAAGCCATAACGACGACCAAGTTGTTTTTGGATAAAAGAGGCAAAATTTTGACTCCAAGAGCGGCATTCTTGCAGAAACTCATGCCTACTTTGTGTGTCTAACAATCGCCTCAGCTTCTCACCGTAATCATTACCATGAATGGGCCAGTTCATCATAATTACATCCCCTGGCAAGCGTCCATAATTCAAAAATTTCTCCGCACCATAAGCATCCCAAGCACCAGTAAACAGCGATGGATTATCGTTAGGAGCATTTTTGATTTCTGGGGCAACGGCTTTACCAAAATCTTGCATCAGCACCACCCAAGTTGGAGATTGCACCGGATATAGGGAAGTCAAATTGTTGCAATCTCGTGGTGCGCTGGGTTCTCCCCACTCAGACTGCAATTCCCAACCCCATCGATAAGGGATCTCTGCGAATGCCAGTAAATCTCCTAATTCTGTAGCATCAAGAATAATTTTGGCTTTGACAATAAAATTTGCAAACCGGACTGCCGTGACACAGTTTTCCTGCCGGACAACCTCTAAAGGAACAAATCCCTTAATCCAATGCAGTGGCAACTCTCGTACCCAATCGGCAAAAATCTCCATCCCTATACGGGGATCGTAACTAAATAAACTTACCCAACAGTTGTCTAATCCTCCTGGCTGTCTGTGCTGCAATTCCCGCAAAAATTCTCCCCACAAACCAGTCTGAAAAGCTTCTAACTCATTGCCATCCGGTGCTGACACCCCAGCAGAAGTCAGCATTCCTCCCAACCAAGATCCCTCACTGACAAGAATAGTTTTGACTCCACGACGTGCGGCTTGGATCGCTGCCGCAGTCCCTCCCGTACCGCCTCCCACAACTAAAACATCAGTTATGTATGTTTGATAAACCATCTAATTGACTGATATTTAACAGCTTGCCTTATATTGCACAATTAAGACACTACTGTGTTGTGGGGTCACATCCCGACATGATGCTCAAATCTTTCTTAGGGCGCTCTATAAAAATAAATATCCAGCCGTTAAACTCGATCTCTCGTCGTCGCGAAGCTTGGGTTCAGACATAATAAGGCTTGAAAAAGCTTTCTTAATGTTCAAAGTAGGGAACGCAATGTATTCATAGTCTGTCAAGAAGTTTGTCAAGATTGTTTTGACAGGTTGAGAACGGCTGTTGCCGCTACATTTTTCCTCTTTCAAAAACGGACAACCAAGCGCGCAAAGTCTTCCAGACGGAAGCTTGCGTCCTGAGAGCTTTGGATTTTGAGGCGGTTAGTCTATTTTGTTGTTGAGATGGCTGTCAATAACAGTCTCAAATTGCAGAGAGTGATAATCGTTTGAGCGTGGAGACTTTGTCGCTCTGTTGTCTGTTTTGTCCGGTTTCATGCTAAAGCCTGATGTTAAGGCAACTGTGGTACAAATGCATGTGTGTCGGGTCAATTTTCCGAGATTGATGCTCCATATGGAGTTTTCCCCCTCACTCAGTACGACAAGAAAGATGATATTTTTGTTTTGGGTCAGACTTTTATCGCTTACCATTGGGTTTGGTAAGACTTTTGTAAGGCAAAAAATCGTTAATTGACAATAGTCGAAAGTTGTTAACTTTATTTGACACAGTCAATAAAGGACGACCTAAGAAACAACTCAGAACTCAGAGTTCAGTAGTCTACTTGCAAAATAGTAAAAAACCATACCTGAAGTCTTTGAGTGACTTTCCGAACGCCTTTCGCGATCGCATCTACTTAAGAGAAAAGAGTGTTCAACAGCATGAGGCTCTAGAAAAAGCCTCATGCTTGCTGCCTCACCATTGTTCATTTATGGAGAAAAGAAAAAATGTATTTCAAGCGTAGAGTCCATGCTAAGCGACTTCCAAGAGATAAATCTCTATCGAGTCCAGTTTATAGGGATGTGTTCTGAATTCTGAGTTCTGATTTATATGTTCTTCTTAAAGGGAATGCCATTCATAGTCATAAATCCTGAGTAAAATAGTTATCTTGTATTCAAGAACACAAGGGATAAATAACACTCCTACAAAAGACAGACTGCCAGCACTTTTGAGGGTGGACTGGTATTAATAAAGTAAACTATATAGTAAGAAGAAGAGCACCGACCGAGTTAACAATAAGCAGCTTGCTCGTTAAGTGGTCAGAGG
>JAQYWP010000338.1 GCA_029379285.1 Rhizonema sp. PD38 | reverse complement strand
CCCTTACCCAGATAGTCATCTTGTGCAAACAAGTTCGGACAACAAGTTAACGTCAACTTCTAGCCTGAATCCGCGTCTCTTTAGAGCGCGGTGTTGGCTCAACTCTTCAATGAAAAATTGGTAGGTGTAGTCGCGGAGATTAGTGGGGATTGCCATAGTTTATCAAAGATGCTGTTTGCTCTACCGAACTTTGAATTGCCCGACACTTTCCTGCAATAATTGAGCCACTTGGCGCAATTGCTCAAACGACTCGGTGACGTGATTTGCTTGTGCTGAGGTTTGATTGGCGATCAAGGCAACATTGTGCATAGTTTGGGTGACGATCTCGGACGTTTGGGATTGAGAAATCGTTGCTTGAGAGATTGTAGTCACTAGTTGACTAATTTCAGAACTGACTGCTGTGATTTTATTCAAGCTTCGGCGAGTGACATCTATTAAATTCGTTCCCGTCACAACCTGCTCTGTTCCTGATTCTATCGCTGCAACTACCTCCCTGGTTTGTGCTTGAATGCTGAACACCAAGTGTCTGATTTCTTCTGTCGCTTCTGCGGATTGTCGTGCTAGCGTGCGCACTTCATCGGCAATAATTGAAAAACCTCTTCCTTGCGATCCTACTCGCGATGCCTCCACCGAAGCATTGATTGCCAGAGTGTTGGTTCGAGTAGCAAAAGTATCAATTAGGTCAACGGCTTTAGAAATTTTTTGTGAAGACTCTCCAAGATATTTCACCTTCTTAGCTGTCTCCGCAACAGTTAACCGGATTGCATGCATTCCATCCACTGTTTGGTTCATGACAGCATCTCCTTCTGCCACAGTCCGATCTGCTTCTTTCACAGCTTCTTCGGCGCGTGCCGCATTGGCAGCAACTTCTCTTGCGGTGTTCGCCATTGCTGTCACCAGTGTTAAGGCCGTGCTGATTTCCTCTGCTTGCACTAATGCCTCTGTTGATAAAGATTGCACTGAAATATCATTTGTGTTGGTTGTCACAACAACTTGCTCGGTTGCTTTCTGCACCTGAAGCACAATTTTCCATAAGCTAGCTACAGTAGTATTGTAGACATCCGCGAGCGTGCCAATTTCATCATCCGTCACCTTCGCCCAGATCGTCAAATCTCCTTGACTGATGGGGTCTACTTCTGCAAGCAGTTGTAATGCCCGTTTTTGCAGCTTTTCTTTGAGTTGACGCTGCTCTTCTGCTAGACGGAGCGTTCTCTCTAGCAATTCTACTCGATTGATCAAAAGCCCAAGCTCATGACCTAAACGCTTGAGGAAATCGATCTCAGACTTGTGCCAATCGCGGGGACTAGAGCAGCTGTGAGCGATCAACAACCCGAAAATTTCACCGCCACCAAGAATAGGAACGATCAAACTTGCTTTGACTTGTAATTGTTCAAGCAACTTGAGATGTTCGAGATGAAACCCTGCCAGGAAAATGTCATCTTCGACTAAAACTCGACCTTGTTGGTAGGCGTCACGAACTACTTGAGGAATGCAGGAATCATTGACATTAAGTTCAAGGGTACTTGGCAAGCCTACCGCAACCGATTCTGAGATAACGCCTCCACTCGATTCTGCATTAAAGCGATAAATCACAAGCCGATCAAGTTGCAGGAGATTCCGGGTTCCCTCAAGAGTCCAATCGAAAATATCTTGAAGATCCTGTGTCCGTAATGCCCCGCCTCCTTTTGCTGTCGTCAGCAACCGCTCTTGTTCTGCTTCAAACGCTTGTGCCTCTAAAAATTCCTGCAACTGTTCTGCCATCTGGTTGATGTTGCTTCCCAATGAAGCAATTTCATCTTTTCCCTGAAAGGATAGGCGAGTTCCCAACGCTCCTTGACCAATTTTTTCGACCGCCCTTACCGCAGCTAGAATTGGGCGAGTTGCTCTGTTCGCAATAACTGCGGCGATCACAGCTACCAATGAAGCGGTGATAGCAGTTCCAACTGAGAGGATGAGCAGGTATTGTCGTTGCGTAGCAAAAGCAATATCTGTATCGACAGCAACAATCGCTCGCCAATCAAGATAAGGCAACCCTCGAAGCGGCACAGGAGGACTATAGATGAGCAGTTGCTCTCTCTTAGTTATTGAATTGTAGAAGATAGCAGTGCTGACCTCATGAACTGCCTTAAGACGCTTAAAGAAAGGATAAATCTCTTCAGTAACAATTTTCTTGTATTCCTTTGGGCTATCCGTTGCTCCTGTATTTGAAGGCTCAAATATGATCTCTCTTGTAGCATCAATAGAGCCTTTAGGACCCAGAAAAACCTCGTTATCAGCATTCATCAGGTAATACTGTGTCCCTTGAGTCCCATAATTTCTGAGTACCTCATCCAGAAATTCTATAGGAACACGTGCACGGATGAAACCAATGGGTCGATTTGTTTTTTTATCTTTGATCACGGAAGCGGAATAAAAACAAAAAACCTGTGAGCTTTCCAAAAGCTCTGGCTGGCTGATACTCGCCGTTTCGTTATTTTTTAAAGCGGCTTGAATATAATTCTGGTCAAGCTGGTTGCCAAGCGCGGCTCCTGTAGTTTGAGCAACTACATTCCCCTGTAAATCAAAAATCGCAATGCTATCATAGATGCCATAGATATTCATCAGGTGCATCAGAACTGCTACCTTATCTCTCTCAGTCGTGTGCGATCGCAACTCACTATTGGTGAACACATCTAGGCTCGCCATCACCTGGATGTTACTCAAGCATTGACGCATAAACAGGTTCGCTGTTTGTTGTAAGTCAACCACCCTTGCTTTGCCAAAAGCTTCCACTTGCTTGGTAATCGAGCGATCAGCAAAGTAATAGGCAGTTATCCCAATCGCCAACACTGGAATTGTACTCATCACGACTGCAACAGAGGTGACTTTTGCTCTCACATTAAAGCCTTTCCACCAGCGAACCATCTTACCTTTGAGAGGCGTTTGTAAGTTCTCGGCTATCGGCTTGGTTCCGTCCAACAGGAGCCGATTAGAAGTGGGACGGGATTGTGGAGGCTTTGTCAGATGAGGCGCTAAAGCATCTACGCAAGTTGCATCGCTCGAATCAGTACTCTGCTCAAGAGCAAACTTGGAGGGTTGGTGTTCAATAGGATGAGACTTGAATGGCTTTCGAACCATAAAAATAGATATGTATACCTGGTTACTTATTACCGGGGCATGGGTTGCAAAATGGCAGAATCGTCCAAAACTGCTAACATCACATCGTTCGATTTCCACCGATACCCACGAAAAATTTGTGTTAACTGAGGATAAAGCGTCAAGTTTGAAGAACTTTAAATGGCTTGCCACTCACTTTGTTCAAGGAGTAGGGCAAAGGCTAGTCATTTTTTATGTTGCCAGCTGACTTTTGTAAGCCTATACTGTCCCCACGGGCGGTGTAGGTAATTGACTACCTTATACTCTGTTGACGACGACCCCCAACCTTCCATTGTGTTTTGAGAGATACAATCCCTGTACTGTTACCAGCATTAAACGTTTAGTAGCTGCAGCTTGGCAAGATACCTTGACAAGATCAGAGGAGAGTCTTCAACCATCCCTGATAAAGATAAATATTAAGATGCTTCTTTCAGATCTTGAGCGCTATAAAGATCTGTAGGCTCTATGATGCACTTTGTATAGGTTTAAACAGCAGTACGCTTTATAATCGTGCATCAGGTGTCTTTTGACAATACGAATGTATCATACTTAACTAAATCTTTAGCTATACTTTACATAAAAAGAAAAGAAATTAACTAATTCACCCCGATTTCTCACAAGTAGAGACAGAAACAGGAATCAAATACTGTCAAAACATAGAATTTGTCCTTCTCTTTTAAGCAAAAGGGTTAGACGGTGAAGGTTTAAGATTCTATCAATCTTCACCTTCATCAAGCATGAATTTGCTTGTTGATCAGGACCGTCAAGCTGTGGGAAATCAACGATTCTGAATGCGATCAATAAATTCATCAAGCAAATAAGCGTCTATTTTTTTGTTGGCAAAAACCCCGGTAAGTAATTCCGTACTGACCGAGGTTCTTTGTTGCCTTGGAAAACAACATTTCAGAATGTCATTTGAATTTACTGCGTTCGCACTGTACTTAATTTATTGATTGAAATATGTTAGGGAGGCAGCGCTCCGCGCATCAAACGTCTCCACTTGCAATCATCTGTATCATTTGCGGTACTCCAGGATCGAAGCCTGCAATATCGTAGGATAGAGGGTCTTTTGGATCGACGAGTGAGATTTGGTAAGGTGCAAGGGTGACATAAACTGCCTTAATTTCTGGATTCACCTTTTTGCGATACTCCGCCAGCGCTTGAGTTGGATGTTTGTAACCGGCCCAGCTTTCAGAGTCAGTCCAGCAGCAGACGACATCTGCTTTGAACTTATTCTTAATCATCCAGTCATAAGTCACAGACGCATCTGTTCCGCCGAAGTTTTGATTGCTAGCTTTGCGAACCGCTGAATTAAAACTATCTTTGGCTGTGATTCCCAAGTCGCGGAATTCAGTACTAAACCCGCGAATCATATAGTTTTTCTCTGCTTTTGCTGTCACCAGTGCCATTGTTGTGGCAATTTCACAACAACTTAGTCCCATATCCGCAACTAAGCCACCCATAGAACCAGAAATATCTACGGCGTGCATGAAGACTTTGCCTGTGGGTTGGACGACATCAAAAGACAATTCAACCGCCTTTTCTAAGATGTCTACAATTCGGTTAACTGGATTCCAAGTTTTCTTACTGCGTCCCAAACTCCCACCTGATTGATAAGTCTTAAGGGCTTTTAAGACATCAATAGGGTGGATGCGACCTTTACGCAGATGTTCTTTATTATTAAGAACTGCTTCCACCCGCAGTAAATTGTCGCTTTCATCAGTTCGCAAAACACCCAGTTCAGTCAGCGAACCTAAGTTTCTGAGCAATGCACCAATTGGCATTTCTTGGAACAGCAACTGCCAAGCGGATTTGTCCATCTTGCCTATAGGTGCTGCCATTTCGTGAGTTAGGCGTCCTTGGACAATGGCTTCGTGTGTCCGATCTGGATTGCGTTTCAGCCACTCATACCACCAAATCTGTACCAAGGCAGCAGTTGGGATTTCTGATGGTAAGACTTCCCATCCTTTAACAACCCACTCAAACAATTGTTGGTGTTCTACTGTTGGTGGTTTGATATGGAACAAACGCAAGGCGTCGCGACTGGAAAAGTTATGGCGTTGCTGGTACTTTAACAACTGGTAAGCCAAACCCTTAACATCTTCTCGTAAAAACCAGTTTTTCCCTGCTTCGCGCACAACTTTACCAAATCCGCGCATAGACTTGGTGTAGCTCAACCACTCGTAAAAATGGCTACCCGTGCGGATGACTTTGGGGAAGATTTCCGCAAATGCTTTTTTGGCTTCTGGTGCTTCACCCATCGACAGCAAGACTAACGCCAGGATCGGCGCACTGTTATTGATGGCACGTCCATCGCTGGCATACAGGATTTCATCGGCCACAAGCTGGGGATTTTCGGCGATCGCCTGTCTGACAACCATGACAAAATCCTCAGTTAACTCCTGCTTTGCTGCATAGTAAGTGCTTTTTGCCGTGCCAATCAGCAAACAGCGTCGCAGCATTTGCCTTCTCCCAGCATCAAACATCCAACCGCCAGAACGTCCCTGGATCATTTCTGCTTCTCGTCCGGAGATAGGCTGAGTCTGTGGTGTCCCTGTCTTTTTTTGTGTAAAGAACTTGTAGTTCATTGTATTATCTCCCAGCCTTTACAGGCAAACAATACTTTTGTCAGTTTGCCGGAAAAATTTTCGGCAAGAAAACAAATGATACAAACAAGTGTCCAAATTTTTGCCAAGATAATATTATTATTTTCCAACAAACCACTTGGCAATTACCGCCATGAGTGACAAACCAATAGAAAGTTACGGCAAAGGTTATCTCGTTCTACTCTTGCCAATCTCATTTTTGATTATTTTTCTAGTTGCCACCTGGCGAATGTGGCTGGCGTTCATCCTGCTGGTCCTAGCATTCAATATTTGGCAGCGTTATCAATGGCAACAGTGGAGTCTGCAAGTTAATCCGATTTTCCATAAATTGATTCAGGAAAACCAAGGCAGAATTACGTCTATGGACTTAGCACTTAAAGGCAATTTTTCTGGGGAAAAGGCAAAGCGCTTCCTAGATAGTAAAGCCAAAGAATTTGGTGCCAACGCCGTAGACTCGGAAGACCAAAGCAATGTGTATTACTTTATTACATCTAGTACATTGGGCAGCATACTTGACATTAGTGAGCCGCCTAAAGAACTAATTTCTCAATCAGTAGCCAAAAAGACCTTACCATTTCTAGCACCACCGCCCCCCAAGCAGCAGCAAGAACTAGAAACTCAATTACCACCACCACCCACTCAGGAGGAAGTCAAACGACCTCTAGAAAAACAGTTAATGTTTGGATCTCTGATTCAATCTGAACTGGCTAAACGACTCAATGTTTATTCCAGTACTGTCTATAAACGGCGAGACGATCCGGAGTTTCCCGAATGGAGTCGCAACCGCGATCCGGATGGCATTGCCTGGAAATACTCACGAGAAATTAAGGAGTTTTTCCCTTTAGAAGAAGGCAAAAGTTAGTGAATACTACTTTTTACTTGTAAACCCACAGCTTCGGAGATGGAATTTAATCCGTTTTGTTCTAGCTTGGAAAGCAAACCTGCAAGAATTCGGCGTACCATCAGTGGACCTTCATAAATCCAGCCTGTATAAACCTGGATTAGACTTGCACCAGCAGTTATTTTTTCCCAGGCGTCTTCATCTGTAAAAATGCCACCAACGCCGATGATTGGCAATTGCCCTTGGGTTTGCTGCCAAATAAACCGAATAACCTCAGTTGAACGATCACCTAAGGGAGCACCACTTATACCACCTGCTTCTTCCTGCACAGATTTGCCAGTTTGGGAAATTATCTGAGTTTTCAGTCCATTACGGCGAATAGTGGTATTCGTGGCAATAATTCCAGCCAATCTGTAGGTTTTGGCAAGGCAAATAATGTCCGCGATCGCTTCCCATTCCAAATCCGGTGCTATCTTGACAAAAAGAGGTTTGTATGCATTGTTTTCTTGCTGCAAGACATCCAAGATAGTACCTAGCATGGCAGCATCTTGAAGTGATCGCAATCCTGGGGTATTAGGGGAAGACACATTGACCACAAAATAGTCTCCCCAATCTTTCAGTAAGCGAAAACTATCGAGATAATCTTTTGCGGCTTCTTCTAACAATGTCACCTTAGATTTACCTAAATTTATACCTAAAGGTATCGACAAGGTGGACTCGTGCCTGATTTGTGCTAACCGTGTCGCCATGATCTGGGCACCACAATTATTAAACCCCATACGATTCAGGGCAGCTTTATCCAAAGGCAAGCGAAACAAGCGGGGAGGCGGATTTCCCGGCTGTGGATGAAAAGTCACAGTTCCTAATTCTGCAAAGCCAAAACCAAGGCTTGACCAAATGGGCGCGGCAATACCATCCTTATCAAACCCTGCTGCCAAACCCATAGGGTTAGGGAAGCGAAGTCCAAACAGAGTTTGTTCCAGACGTGCATTACTGAGGCACAAGGATTGCTGTAGGCTTCTGTCAATCCAGCTTGCAGGAGGGCGATGGCAAGTTTTTCCCAACCGACTTAAATTGTTGATTGTCTGCTGGTGCAGCCACTCAGGATCTGTTTTTACCAGCGAGAACAGAAAGGGACGAACTAAAACTTGATAGATATCCAATTTAGCGACAATATTCCTTCTACGTTTGTTATGTATTTATCAGGAATTACCAACTTTATTATAGGTAGAAGCTGCACTCAGATCTGACAATTGGTTGGTGAAGCCACATCATAACCAGTGCGATCGCTTTCGAGCAAAAGAGATCATAATCTGCGGTAGGGTTGCGCGTATGCCAATGGAACACATGGGGAGTGGGGAGAGGGGAACGAGCGATCACGTTGTCGAGATAATTAGGATTAATTACAGTTGCTGGGTTTGAGAAGCAATTGGTCCCCGTAACCAAATGTGGCGCGGATCTGTGTCGTGGCGCTTGTGCCATAATGGTAGTCCTACTCTCACTTTCTCGCTCCTCAAATCTCCACGGTATAAATATGGGACGTGTTAGTTCTAAATCTGACTTGCCTACAAAAATCTGTCCGG
>JAQYWP010000337.1 GCA_029379285.1 Rhizonema sp. PD38 | reverse complement strand
TCCTCAGCTGCTTCAATCATATGCACACAGTCCCCCGTTTGGGGGTGATAGTCACAAGAAACCGTGTCACTGCCGCAGCACAGTCCGCGATTGGTACCGTCAGCGAAGGACTTGAACAGGACACAAGTCGCACAGGTTTTTGCGAAGTCTGCCGGGTGGAATACTCCATCCGGCAGACTTCGCGGTGGTTCGACATGCTCTAATAAGTCTTGTAATTGGGAAGAGACTTCTGGTTTTTCACGAATCGCTGCTGTATTGGTGTGACCTGGCTTCTGTGATTGGTGATTGAGGATTGCGTTCATCCAATCTTGCCTGCGTCGCTTGCCTGTTATTTCAATAGTGCAAGCTAAGCTGATGTATATTTTTTTAGAGAGAAAAGAGATTCGGCAGTCAGTTGAATTGGCTTGTAAATGGGATGTGTCGTATATTTGTAGTTTAAGTAGTTTAATTAAAGTCAATCTAAACACTCCCGTGATACGGCTTTAGCCTTTGCCTACGGGCATTACAGGCTGTGACGAGTATCACTAACTTTCGTAGCATGGCGATCGTCAAACAGAGCGATCGCTGACAACAAAACTCCGTCATCTACCCGCAATTACACAAGTCGATCATGGTGAATGATTTTATGACTTTATGGGATACTCGCGCATCGCCATTGATCGCTACCAAGTCATACGGTGGATTCTTCAGAAATCAGTCTAGTATGTAGTTTATTGAGCTACATCTTGAAGTGCGTAATGTGGGTTATAGTGTTGATACTGACATCCTCGTTTCTAGCTCTAACTCTCGAGTTAAATTTATGGATATCCCAGGCTCTACCATAGATGATCAATCGGCATTATCTAGCCAATTTACGCCTGTATTCTCCGATAATGTGCAAAGTTTGCTTGATGTAGGGACTATACCTAAAAATCCTACTGCCATTATTACCGTGAACAGTACCGCAGATGTAGTAGATGATCATGATGGTGTGACGACTCTGCGTGAAGCGATTAATCTTGCAAACGCTGATAACGGTCGAGATTTGGTTGTGTTTGATCGCTCTGTATTTTCCAATGCACAGACTATTACTCTAACTGGTGGAGAATTAGATATCACCCACAACTTAGACATCATTGCCCCAAAGGACTCATTGACGGGTGAGGACTTGGTGACGGTGAGTGGTAATAAGGCTTCACAAATAGTTGAGACTGAACCAGGAGCACCCGCTTCACGAGTGTTTGAGATTGAACCAGGAGCAACAGTAACGTTGTCCGGATTAATTATTGCCAATGGTCGGGTGCTTCTTGATAATGCCGAACTGTCACGTAACAATTATCGGGTGGCGATTGATAATGGTGGTGGAATTAAAAACAGTGGCATCCTTACCTTAGATAGCAGTGTTGTTCGCAATAATGCAATTCCTAATGTAACACAAAACATTGCAGGCGCTGGCGGCGGCATTTACAATACAGGCACTCTTACAGTTAACAACAGCACCATCAGCGGTAACTCGGCAGGCCTCGGGGGCGGTATTTACAACACAGGCACTCTCACACTCAGCAATAGTATTCTTAGTAATAACTCGCTATATGTACGAACCAGCGCTGCTGGTGGTGGGATTTACAATACGGGTACAGCTTCGGTATTGAATAGTACTTTGAATGACAACATAGTTAACGCGGACGGTGGTTCCGGCGGCGGTGGGATTTTCAATGCGGGTAATCTTCAGCTAAGCACAAGCACCTTGAACAACAACTCTAGTAGAATCGGTGGTGGCATTGAAAACACGGACAAGGGTATTCTTTCGGTGAGCAACAGCACCCTCAATGGGAACTCAGCCTATGATTCTGGTGGCGGGATCTCTAACCGTGGCATCAGTACGGTGAGCGACAGCACCCTCAGTGGTAACTCAGCGTCTAATTCTGGTGGTGGGATCTATAACTTTGGCACTATCACGGTGAGCAACAGCACTCTCTCTGGTAATCGTGCAAGCCGCAATAGTTTGCTCGGTCGTCTCAATAGCCTAAATGGCGGCGGCATCTTTAACGATGGCATTTTGACACTAGTGTTTAGTAACGTCACTCTCAACTCTGCCACCAATGGCTCAGGTGTGTACAATAATCCGAACGCAGCTTTGGTACGTACGGCCACTGCTAACGGTATTGGTACTGTGAACGTGAGGAATACAATTATCGCGAGCAACCTCTTAAACGTGAACGGTATCGATCCCGACGTAGTTGGTGACTTTAAAAGCAGTGGCTATAACCTAATTGGCGACTTTCCAGGCAGTACCGGATTTGGAACCACAGGAGACATAGTTGGAACGAGCGACAATCCAATTGACCCAAGGCTTGCGCCCAATGACTTTTACGGTGGCGACACCCAAACAATCGCCCTCCTCCCAGATAGCCCAGCAATTGATGCTGCCGACCCAACTATACTAGATACAGACCCCACCACTGACCAGCGTGGTTTTCCTCGTGTCATCAATGGTAGAGCTGATATTGGCGCGTATGAGTTTTCTGCGTAAAGTGACTTTGGTCAGGGGAGCGTCGTCAACAAAGCAGAGCATTCTTAGAGTCGCTCATGCAACGCAATTGAACACGGGGCTGCTGCAAAAGCTCAATTGAGATCATTGTGATTAGGTGCCGACAGTTGAATCATCTCAGAAAAACGTGAATACTTAACCGCATCGGTAGGAGGATCATCCGCCGATACTGCAAGTAACCCAATTTTTAGCTCCTCGAAATAAATCACACCTCCAATACGTCCTTTAACTTGTATTGGTCCATGAAACAACTGATACTCTGCAATGTAGATCAAAAAAAAGCCTGTAATCTCTATTGCCCTGTTAAACAAATGCTGACAAGTTTTGTGGATCACAGCATCTAGGTATTCATTATTGGCAGGCTCACCCAGTTCAGTAAATTCTGGATCATCCGCAAAATGATCCATATAAAATGACCATATATGAGACAAGTCTGCTTCAAAAGTCAGTTTTTGCTTAAGTTGCTGCAATCGGTCGATTTTCATGAGTTTGATATTGAGTCTGGTCAGGCGAGCAGACTCGCACTGTTAAAAATCTACCACAGCCTTGTAGAAAATTGAGCGAGTCAAAACCACCGAGTATGAAGCGCGAAGTGTGACGTAGTGCTTCATACGTGCGTGACGACGTTCGTGCTTCGACCCTTGGCTACGGCGGCATCACCCTTGACTGATGTCATAAATGGGAGGAATCTGAGCATATCGGTTCCCCGAGGGCAAACTACAAAGTGAAGCTCGCAGGCTCGCTTTGCGGAATCTTCCGCCCGGCAGACTTCGCGCGAAGCGATCCTGCCAGAGTACTCTGTCCGGAAGACTTCGCTCTTCTTGTGGGAGTGTCCGCGATACGGACTACAGGTAGAGTCGATGGGGGTTATTACACCCCGCACCTCTCTTTTAGATCGTGGCGTGCAGGTTTTCCCTGCACCACGCTCCCGATAATCTTAGCTTTCGCTTTGCTTCATGTGATGATATTGATGGCAGGATTGATGTACCACTATCAGGTTCTTATCCTTCCAATTGTCATGGTTTCCATCTATATGATGAAGATGTAAATCTTCGCCTGGTAGAAATTTCATTCCACAATAACCACATGCATGGTTTTGCTTTTTCAAAAGCTTTGCATTTAAGCCATTGTATTCCTTGGCGTTGCGTTTACTCCAGTAAACTATGTCCCCGTCAAAGACTGATTTATCAGCCTTAACTAGAATATGTTTATTTTCGGAATATTTAACGTCTGGGAATGCCTTCAGGCTTAGGGATATTGCCTCGGCTCGATTCATTTTCTCTTCCTTATTGAATACAGTAAAGGCACGGTATTCAATAGACCAAAGGGAGAATCTAGAGCCATCTAATTTGCAATATCTATGGTAATTTCTCCAGCCCCTTACGATTGGAGCTAGTTTTTGAGCTTTTGAAGGGGCACCATAAGAGGAGTTGTTAACAATATACTTGACTTTGTTTTTGAAAGCTTTGAAGTTTTCCTCTGAGGGAACACTTCTAAACTTCCCGTTTTTTTGCACGTTTATGTGCCATCCAAGAAAGTCAAATCCATCGGTCGCCATAACGAGTTTTGTTTTAGAAGCTTTGATATTTAAGCCTCTTTCTGTAAGAAATTCTTCTATTTTCTTAAGCAATTCTCCTGCATTAACACCTGGTTTTAAAACAAATACCATGTCATCTGCATATCGAACAGATGTGTGTATTTCTTCAACTCCATTAAGGGCTATATTTGCTAATAACGGACTCACCACGCCACCTTGAGGTGTTCCTTGCTGAGGAAATTCTGGATTCGCTCCGATTTTCAAGCATCTCCATAATCCTATTTTGATACTTTGTGGAGCGAATATTAATTCCATAAGCTTATTATGGTTTATCCTGTCAAAGCATTTTTCGATATCTAACTCAAGCACTCTCTTTTCTGTGTTATTCTTACCTTTTGACAGGAGTTCAAACACGTATTTTTGAGCATCCTGTGTTGACCTTCCAGGTCTGAAGCCATAGCTCCTAGCATGAAAGGTTGCCTCATGAGCGGGTTCAATGGCATATTTTATTAAGCATTGCCACGCTCTATCCTTGATAGAAGGAACTTTTAAAATCCTTGAGTTGCCATCTTTTTTTGGAATTTGTATTTCTCTTAATTTACTGTGTTGCCACTTAAAAGTATAAGCTCTTAACATTTCATCAAGTTCAAACCTTTCCTTAAAAGTGAGGCATTTCTTACCATCAATTCCGGCAGTTTTCTTACCCTTGTTAAGCTGAGTTACTTGTCGGATAGCTAACATTCTTGCAGCGGTTGACTTCAAAATCAGCTTTTGTAATTGACGCGCTCGTTTGGTGTCGCCAACCCGATAAGCTTTGTACAACCTTACTTGGAGGCGGAGTAGGTTTTTCCTGAATTTCTTCCAGGGTAAACTCTTCCAGCGTTCACTAAAGTCATTGACCATGTGTCTAACGGTACTCTCCGTATAATGATTGTATTTTGATTACCTCAATGCAATTACGCATTGTCCTACCCACATGAAGGGTTTCCGCATCTCGTCATGCCTACCGGGGTTCGACTAGTCCCCAGACCTTCAATGTGTTTTTATTCGTTCCACCTGAATTTTCTTATACCCTTAGGACAGCCCATTTAGCCTACACTCGTCTCAGGAGATTGTGGCTGGGACAAGTAACCGCCACGAGATTACAGAGTGTGAAGTTGACATCTTTTTATCCAGGTTGTCACTTACAACTAAGACTCTTTTTTAGGACTTGTTTATCCATAGGTATTCCCCGTTAGCGCCATTGTGGCTACCTGCTTCGATTTACCTCTGATTGCGCCCTTTATCCCGCTTCAGCCTCTGGATAACGAGTCCAGTCACTGGGGAAAGGTTCGGGTTCACTCACTCTCCTGTGAGGGTAGGACTTACACCTACATTTTTCTGGTAGTTATAGGGTTTCTAGGATACTTCCCTACCCTGAGTTATTTTCTCCTTACTAACGGGAGATATTCCCTCAGGAACGAATCGCACACTTGTTGTTGTTGTTCTCCTATTAATTTATTAATAACAACAACATTGTTCGGGTCCATCTGGTGGTCGTCCACAATAGGGACTACCCTATCAGCATCCTCAAGGTGCGGTACATTATTTTCAGTTTGTATTAAAGGAAACTCAATTACTTTCTTTGTACGGATGTCCTGAATACGGACTACCGATGAGTCCAGCACTGAGTACCGCGCTCAAGATTAATGTGCGAACTCACACCTGTTTTGCTACTCTACAAAGAGCAATAATAAAAGTCGTGATAGCATCGCGGCTCCTGTAGTCAGAAAAACCTATGTCAAAACATCATCGCCATTTTTTTCAATCCCTTCCACATCATAGCCATCAAAATTCGGCAAAAGGTCCGCTAGTCCATATTCGCGGTACCATTGCGGCAGTGCTTTCCTCAGGTGAAGGTACTGATGGCGGCAGGCACCAGCATCTTCAAGTGCATGTTGACAAGACGCTTGAGATCCAAGGCGCTAATGGTGATATAGATGGTCAAACGCTGTTTGTAGCAATTCGATTTGGTGACTCAGAAGGCATACCCACCCCAATTCCGAACCTTGAGGTACAACAGCCGATTGAGGCGCAAGGAGAGTACATCGACGCGATGCGGGCTGAGCCTGGTACAGATAATCGAAATCCAGTCTTGCCCGTGCTGCACTTTACCCATCATCCCTACGGGTTCATTATTTACGAAGGTCAAGAGTTTGCCTAAGTCTGATTCAATTAGATTGTGCAATCTAATTGTTTTTCGAGTCTGCACTCGGAACAAATGAATCAACAAAAGGGATCTTGAATATGATTACAATACCACGAGCCACAAAAATAATTGTCCGATTTTCCAGAAAATGTTACGAAAGTTTTAGAAATAACTGATGTAGAAGGAGAGCGAATTATTAAATTTCGTGAACCCTAAAAAAACCGAGTGTTTTGAGTGAAGGCACTTTGATAACGGCTCGGTTTTTTTTAATTCAGCTATCTAATTCAAAATATTAGATTAATAACCAACTTTTTCCAACGTTCCAGAAATATTTACGCCAGAGTCTGTCCCGAGGTAGAGAATTTTTCGACCATCATCAGTAATAACACCAAAGTTTGTAGATTTTGTACCATCACTGTTATTAAAGGTTAGAGTAACCGTGCAATCATTATTTACCTGGTAAGTGCCAGTATCAGATAAATTTTGAGCAATTTGTCCACCCGCACTAGTACTGCCATTAACCCCTGTTATGTTGCCATTTCCATCAAATTTATCCAGAAAGACTAAGTTAAAAGGAGTAGCTCCCGAATTTATAAAACCGGAAGCTTTGGCCCCATAGTAACCTTGTAACGCTCGATTGGTGCAAGCCAATTTTCGTGGCGAATCCTGTGCTTTTACTGGAATGACTGCACTTAAAAAACCTAAGGTAAACAGTGTGGAGAAAATAGTTGTAAATGCTCTATTTTTCAAAAACATTAAAGTCACCTTTGTAATAATTTGAACTACCTAGCGGGCGTTGTCACTTAACCAGGCAGTTCAAATTATGTCATAGATCGCTGACCATAATTAAATTTACTGGTATGTGGCGTTACGCCTTAACAAGAGTGAAAATCACTTCTCTAAAAACCTGATCAAGAAACGCACCCAAGCCGATGCCGATTTGACGGCGGATCGTCCTCGCCCCCCAAATAGCATTTTCCGCGCCAACTAATTACTTACATTGGATACTCACTCCCGCATCGCCACATCAATCGTCACAAGGTCATACGGTGGATCAAAAGGTCGCCTATCTTTAATTGGGATTAACACTGCCAACACCCCCATCTTAGTGGGCAAATCTTTGACTGAAGTGTTAACACAGATTCCAGTCATGCACGCCCAATCATACCATTGTTGCTGCTCAAGTGTCAGAGTATTTGGATCTCGTTTCTCAAGTTCCTGCTTCTTCACTAACCAGCCTTCCTCAAGGCACTTCACGAAATATCCCTCACGGTTAGCGACTTTACCTTCTCTAGTCTTTTGATCAACATAGGTGATCGCTTCTACAAACTTCTCCGAATATGCCGCCCACAGCTTTTCCGCTTTGGCTGGAACCAAATGAATCTCAGCCACCAGAGTTGGCTGTCAAGTTTTTTACAGCTACCTTTTGGAATACCCAGTGCTGACACTTATAGACGGTTATTTGAAAGGATATCGCCAAAAGAATTTGAGTGCAGTTTCAATAGTTGGTTAAATAGCTTGGTTCTGGATTTAGGGGCACAGGTCATTCCAATTGATGGAAAAACACTTAAGGGTTCTTATGACCGTAACCAAGAACAATCAGCATTACATGTGGTAAGTGCATGAGCTAGAGCGCCGGTCCAGTAGAAGATATTGACAAATCAGGCAGAATGTGTGTGGCACGAGCGGCAACTTAGATACAGCAAAGGTATTGATTTGATAGCATTGAGAGTCAAGCATTTCCAGTGCTTGTTTATTGCAATCAAGATCGATAGACTTGTATCTTGCACTCTTTAGGTCAAACTCAGACAAAGTAAAAATATCAGCGATCGCATTACCTTCTTATGCACGGAGAGAGATGGCGCTCTAGCTCATGCACTTACCACATGTAATGCTGATTGTTCTTGGTTACGGT
>JAQYWP010000336.1 GCA_029379285.1 Rhizonema sp. PD38 | reverse complement strand
CCTGATGAAGTCACAAAAAAAGCAATTCCTGTAGTGTTACGTCCAGGAGAGTTTGTGTTATTTACTGATAATCTTGTACATCGTTCAGTGCGTAATAATAGTGGGAAAATCAGACTTTCTTTAACGCTGCGGTTGACTCAGCCAGGTATAAAAATTTTACCTGGTTACACTTCTAATTATCAGAAACCTGTGATTTTAAGCAGGTGAACCCAAATAAATATAAATATGTTTCGACTCGTAAACAAGGTTAAAACCATGACAAACTGTAGTTTATACTAGTCAGGATTGCGAAACTCATTGAACTGTCGCTCTTACGTGATCGCCCTAACGCGTAAACTTGGTGTAGCGGAAGTTCTTGATGCGAGGGAGGAGGAATAAAGCTGAAATGCCTGAAAAGCGACGCAAAGCGATCGCTCAGATACAACTTATTCCATTTTTTATTCTGCTACGCGAAAAAGAGTGCAAATTGGCAGTACCCGCCTTTCCGTTGAGTATTTTATCACACAGGGTGGTGATACAGGTGATGAGGTCATTTGATGATTTTTTTAAAAAACCTGATCGCACATTATTTCAGAAGTCATCCATGACTATACTCACATTTCTCTACTTACTGTAGTCACAAACAAGTTAGTAAAATTTTAACTACCTACTGAGAATTTTGAGTCATAAGATAGTGAGTGTTAAGACTACAACAAAACAATCTCTACAAAGAAAGTTAAGTATGAAAAGAATCATTGCAGGTGCGATCATTGCTATACCTTTAATGACGACTTTTGCCACAAAAGCATCAGCATCAGAGGTGATTGTACATCCTGGTTTTCACTCAGTTGCATCCAAACCAGAATTCATTGCACGAGCTAAGCGTCGTGTATACGTTCCTGGACATTGGGTGTATGTGAATCACCATCGGACGTATGTCAAAGCACATTACGAATACAGGTTTTAAGTATATCTGCACAAGTAACCCTGATTGCTTAAAGTTGTTATTTGTCTTTTGTCATGGCTCATAAGTAAGGATTTACGATCTATCTACGAGTCGAAACATAGTTGTATTTATTATACCTACTCATGAGGACTGGGACAATAACAATGATTTGAGAACTATTCATACAATAGCTTGGCGAACAACCTAAGCCAATTAAAAGTGTTCTCATGTCCAATTGAACACTTACAAGAAAGTTTGTACTTGCGCTTCAGCGCTCTCTTACTAGACATAAAGTGACAATCAATGATGGGTGTGTTGAAATTTTTGGCAGGGGCGAACGGTTATTCGCCTCTATTCGATGGCACAATTAATAGCTTCTCTTTTATTTACAAGCGAATAAACAGACATGATACCAACTGGTAATTTATTGAAGCGTTGCTTGCCAGCAGCGAAAATCAGTCAGTATTTCCCCAATTGTACTGTATTCAGTTAAAAATTTCAATATTAGGACTTACGCAATTCCCTCTATAAATTCCTTTACCTGTGCAGTTTGTCAAAGAAAATTTCTGACTCCTTACACTCAGTCGGGAATTTCTGACGAATCAATGAACTGTTCCCCGCAATGATTCAGCATCTATAGGTTTCGTTAGGTAAATCTGCAATAGATGACCTATCGTTGAGAGTATCAGGGGTAATTTTTGGCAAAACTTGAAAATTTGAGGGCGGTGACTCTTTTCAATCTCCGCGCTTCTAATGTTATTGTCTGAACACTGCTCTAACCGATAGAAGAACTTGGGATGATTTGCATTTAAAATCAGGGGAAATGCTCTGGCAGCAGTTTTGTTTGTCTCCTGAATGACTTTAGTATTGTACTCGCGTGGATCTAAGCCAATCGACTGATAAAACGTTGCCCGTTCAAAAACAGTGAGAGTGTGGGTAGCAAATACTGCTAGGAGAAAGAAACGTACCCACAAACGCGCTTTCCAGTTGTTCCACATGTGGGGTTGTGATCGCAGGAGTGCTTTGAAGAAGTCTCCATGTCGATTCTCATCCTGACACCAACTCTCAAAGTAGCGGAATAAAGGATAAATTTGGTGTTGTGGATTTGACTCTAGGTGACGATACATGATAATGTACCGCCAGTATCCAATTTTCTCTGACAGGTAGACCGCGTAAATAATCCACTCAGGCGGAAAGAAAGTGTAGGTACGGTTTTTAGTCAAAGATCCCAAGTCCAGAGAGAGATTGAAGTCTGCCATTGCTTTATTTAAGAAACCAGCATGGCGTGCTTCGTCTCGTGCCATATATTGAAAAGCTTCGGCTAAAATCGGGTTCTGGTTTTTGAGCCGTCGCGATAATTCCTTGAACAGCAGAAACCCAGAGAACTCAGAAGTGCAGGATCGTTCCAGAAAGTCAATGAAACTGAGGCGCGTTTCTCCATCAATACTATCCCAACACTCATCACTAGAGCGATCGCGCACAAAGTGATGGCGGTTATAATCAGCCCTGAGTTCTTCTACAATTGCTTGCAACTCAAGATTTTGCGCCGAAACATCCGTCTGCGCCATTGCCTCAAAATCCGTGGTGTAAAATCGGGGTGTCAACAATGTTTCCTGTACTGGAGCTTTCACACCAGAAGGTAACTCAGTCTCTGAGGCTTGAACTGACTTCACCATGAGAATCCAACTATCGATTTATCTTTTTAAAGCTATATAAGCACAAAGCTTTTTTAAAATCCATCTTTAGTTAAAATATTTAAAAATCACATTCCTATAGAATGCGCCCCACATAGTTCATTAAAATGCTTACTGAGTATCTGCTGCACACCAGATTGAGATGTGGTAGACGAAAGATCTGCTCCCTATTTTTCTTTAATAGTGAAGCTTAGTATTTTTACTATAGTATTTGATGCTACTATCTCTCGAAGATCTCGCAGTTGTCGATAATTATTTAAACCACTGGTAGCAAATAAGCTGAATGTCCTTTTTATCAATCATCTCTGCTAACCTCTCTTCATGTGCTTCAGGTTCATGGGTCAGATCTAGGTCTTTGAAAAGCTGATCTAAATCTAGGAAAAGTTTTTTGAAATCTTTAGTCAATTTGTAACGCTTGACAATACTTTTTAGGGAATTATGGCAACTATTGAGGTCTTTGACATTGGCATTGTTGTAAATTAGCATAGCGATTTGTGCCAGGGTTCCTAAAATTATGGGACTCGTCCACGACTACAATGTCATAGCGGTTGTATTTTCTGAAGTTAAACTCTTTTCGTCCTAATTCTTCCTGAGATACGACAGACGCATTAATCCCATATTCGTCTAGCTTCTTGTTCCAGACGAGATCCCGTAATTGAGCAGGACAAATAACTAGTGCGCGAGCTACATAGTCAGATTGTCTATGCTGAGATAAATAGTGTTCAATTAACCGCAGTCCGATAAAAGTTTTACCAAGACCTACAGCATCAGCAATTATACAACCATCATGCCGTTCTAAGAGTCTGATAGCTCTTTCAACTGCTTCATACTGGAAACTCGCAAGTCTTAGGGATGTGCGATCGCTAATTTCAATTTTTGTTTCTTCCTTAAATAGCTCGTAGAGAGCTTTCATAAATACGTCATATGGTGTATACGGCCTGCTACCAAACATTGAATTCTTAAGTTTATTAATTAAAGTTTGTTTGTATTGGCCGTTATTTCTCTCATACTTCCAAAGCTGGTTAAACCAGTTTTCTCGAATCTCTTTTGTCAGGTCGTAAATCACAACATTCAGTTCCGTCTGATCATCCAAGCCTGATGCTGTAAAATCACTGGAACCCACAATGCCGCAATTGGAAAATAGATAGGCGTTACCGTAGAGAAACATCTTTTTAGGACGTTCGTTTCCACCGTATAACTTGACCTCAATTTCAGAGCGTTCCAGAAAGTTTATTAAATCTTGGATTAGATCGTGACTATTCTTGTCATAAAACATATTGTCGATCTGACTCTGAAAATTATCCTCTTCATTAAGGGGAACTTCTTTGAGATCAAGCTGATGTTTTACAGTCCATCCAATGGGAGTACTTTTCCCGATTAATAGCCTTAGTGTAGACAGCTTGCTAAAAGCTTCCTTCATTTTTACCCATGCTCCAATATCAAAAGAGCTAGTGGCAATATCTAAATCAGTTTTCTTGTATTCTTCAATCAGAAGTTTTAGAATATGCGCAAGCTTGCGTTCTTGATGATTATCAATATATTTATATTCAAAATTTAGCATAAATTACTCCAATGAATGACGATAAAAGGATAAAAATCATAAATATTCAGGAATCAGGTTAGAAAAACACGACTTCTGCACTGAAAACCTGAAACTTTGAGATTCCCCTAGCCCCCCTTAAAAAGGGGGGAAATCTTAAAAAACTTCTGGGCTTTTCGAACCAAGCCTAAGTTCCCTTCTTGAATTAAGTCCTGTAAGTCTATCCCACGCCCCTGATACATTTTAGCAATGTGTACTACCAGGCGCAGGTTAGACTCTATTATTCTGTCTTTTGCCTTGCGACCAACATGCAGGCGATGGCGCAAAGCTGGTAAACTTAATTGCACTGCCTCTGCCCATTCACTATCTTGAGGATCGCGATTCAATCGGTACGAAAGTTCCTCTCGTACTCGCTCTAACTTATGTAGATCGGCAATTTTGTAGGCAAGTTCAATTTATTCATCTGCTCTGAGCGCTCGAATTCGACGAATTTCTCTGAGGTATATTCCCAGTGAATCCTCTGATGGAACTCCTATTCGCTCTGCTTTTTTAATCTCAGAAATATTCTGTTTCTATTTTCTGAGCGTCTTCAACTGAAATGCGCAGGTTTGTTCGTTTCTCATTCAATAGCTTCCAGGCTTCATTTGACATTTGCCCATGGCTAAATTCAACGAGTAGTTTTACTGACTCGCAATACTCTCGTTTGGCTTGTTCCTTTAATTCTTGCTCTTTATTCTCCCCCTGCTCGATTAAGGAAATCAGAAGGGCTGAAACCCTTGTGTAGTTTTCTATGAGCTCAACCGAGCAGGGCAGATTGAGTCAGATGTTATTGGTTTGGTTTTGAATATTCACATCTCCGTGAGCGTAGTTAATAATTTTTTCAAAAATCTGATTTGTGGAAGATTGTGATTTAAGTGCTTCCCGCACAATAATATCTGCCCATTCCTGCATGGCTTGGTTCACCTTAGCATCGTCCTTTGCTGCTGCTGCCAATTCCTGCATGGCTTGATTGACTTCAGGATGTTTTGCTGCTGCTAATTCCACTTCTGATAAAGCTTTACGGTAATCGAGTGGTTGAGAGGGCGCTTTTTCAAGCGCAACTACGGTATAGAGAGAGTGTTTTGTGAGGGTGACGAGAAACTTACCAGTTTGATTCCATAAAGTTTCCCCTACCTTTTCGCCCGTTTTTTCTATAGCCTTAGTTGTAATCACAGTCGCAATAGCTAACCCAGCAGCAGTCAATGGCTCCATATGTTACCTCGTAAGCACAGTATCTTATTGATTACTACATAGCTTCTGTTCTAAATTCCGTAATCTCCGCAATCTAAATCAAAAAACTTATAGCTTAAGTTTCGGTTATGCTTGAATACTTCATTTCACTCGAGGGCATTTTGATGGAACATCGGCTACCAACTGAATTATTTTCGGATCGCATCTGCCTTGTCGAAAAGGGGATATCACTGACAATTCTTTGAGTTGCATGATTCCCGAATCTACCTTGGGGACAATGACCGATCAAATCATATTGCTGCTGAGTAGTGATATACCGTTTAATAAAGCAAATTAATTTATAGTTATAAAATTATGGATAGTTAAATAGTTTTGCTAGAAATAAGCACAGAATGAGGAAGTCGGGAAAATTCTCCCTGCCTCTGTTGCATCCTCTCGACAAGGAACTGATCATGAGTAGCAATCTAGCCGTTAAGCTTCGTTCTGGAACAGAACAATCTCACTCTGCTGCTGAAAATGTAGGATTTGTAAAATGTTTTCTGAAAGGGGTTGTGGATAGAGACTGCTTTGCTAAATTTTTAGGCAACTTGTATTACGTCTACAGCGAACTAGAAGCAGCAATACAGAGTCAGCAAAATCATCCCTTGATTCATTCGCTTTACTTCCCCGAACTTAATCGTAAAGCTTCTTTGGAAAAAGACCTAGAGTTTTATTACGGAAAAGACTGGCGATCACAAGTTACACCCGGACAAGCTACTCAAACTTACGTTGCTCGTATTCGTACAGTGTCTGCTACCGAACCGTTATTGTTACTGGCACATGCTTATACTCGATACATGGGCGATCTTTCTGGGGGACAAATGTTCCAAAAAGTTGCCCAGTCAGCCTTGAAGCTAAGAGACTATGAGGGTACATCTTTCTACAATTTTGAGCAAATTCCCGATAAGAAAGCATTCAAGGACAAGTACCGTCAAGCGCTGAATGCATTACCTATCGATGATGTAACTGTAGAGAAGATTGTCGCCGAAGCTAATCATGCATTCCGGTTAAATCTGCATGTGGCACAAGAGTTGGAAGGAAACTTAATTGCGGTGATTGGTCAAGTTATGTTTAATACTTTGACTCAATCTCAAAATGGTAGCAATGAAGCGGCTACAGCTAATTAGTACTGTATCTGTTTATTCTACTGATGCGGAGACTAGTAAACGAACTGATGTAAAAATAAGCAAACGCTGCAACAGCCGATGTATTAAATCGTGTTTCTGTATGATTGAATACTATACAGATAATGTACTATTTGTTACTTTATATTTTGCAATCTTTGATACACTCACTGGAAAGGACTCAATGGTTTTTCAATTCCCTGGTGTTAAATTTGATTTGGACATGATCGTCAAGTACAACACTCCGACACCCAGATACACCAGCTACCCACCAGCTACTGAGTTGACGGAAGCGTTTACACAAAGAGATTTCCACAATGCGATCGCTGCCTCAAACCAAAGGAAATCCCCGCTTTCTTTATATTTCCACATACCTTTTTGTCAAAGTGCCTGCTACTTTTGCGGTTGTAATGTGGTGATTTCCAACAACAAGAGTGTCGCCCAACCTTACTTGGAGTATTTGGTTCGAGAGATTAAGACAACAGCATCTTTAATTGATGGCGATCGCGGAGTGGATCAGATTCACTGGGGAGGTGGAACACCGAACTACTTGAGTTTTGAACAAGTGGAACTGTTGTGGAAGAATATAACCAGACACTTCACCATCAATCCCAATGCAGAAATCTCTATTGAGATTAATCCCCGCTACATCGATAAAAACTACATTTTCTTTCTCAGGGAGATAGGTTTCAACCGGATTAGTTTTGGCATTCAGGATTTTAATCGCCAAGTTCAAGTTGCGGTGAATCGCGTTCAGCCAGATGAAATGCTGATTGATGTCATGAGTTGGATTAAACAAGCTCAATTTGAGAGTGTGAATGTAGACTTAATTTACGGTCTACCTTACCAAACTGTCCACACATTTAGGGAAACGATCGCCAAAACAATTGAATTAGATCCTGACAGAATTGCTGTCTTTAACTTTGCCTATGTACCTTGGGTAAAAGCAGTGCAAAAAAATATACCTGAAGAGGCGCTGCCACTCCCGCAGGAAAAGTTAGAGATTTTGAAGATGACGATTGAGGAACTAACTCGGAACCAATATCTATTTATTGGGATGGATCATTTTGCCAAGCCTCATGACGAACTAGCGATCGCTCAACGTAGCAGCAACTTGAAGCGGAACTTCCAAGGCTACACAACCCAGCCGCAAACAGAACTCTTTGGTTTTGGTGCTACATCTATCAGTATGCTCGAAGATGCCTATACGCAAAACCACAAGCAATTAGGGGATTATTATCGAGCGATCAACGAGGGTGTTTTACCTGTCGCTAAAGGCATTCAACTGACTCAAGATGATATCATCAGACGAGATGCGATCATGCGTCTCATGTCTCACCCCGCGTTGCACAAGCAAGACATTGAAGATAAGTATCACATTAGTTTTGATAACTATTTCTTCCAAGAACTAGAACAGTTGAAGCTTTTAGAAAAAGATGGATTAGTCCAGTTATCAACCAACCACATCAGCATCACAGAAATTGGTAGATTATTGGTGAGAAATATTGCTGTTGTCTTTGATACATACGCAAGAAAGGGAGCGCAGAAATTCTCCCGCGCTATTTAGGGTCTGCTGAAAAAGTCAGAAAGAGCAAGATAGGGATTAATTTAGTTGCTCA
>JAQYWP010000335.1 GCA_029379285.1 Rhizonema sp. PD38 | reverse complement strand
TGTTAACATATAGTATAAGTAATTACGGATTATTTGGGGCAGTGCGATACACCCATATGGCATGGCTACAGCCGTAGCGCTACACTAAAAACATCCCAACTTCAAATTCCTATGTATCGTTGGTTTAATACTGCAGGTCCTTGTAAAGCCGACGTTCACTACATGCTACCGCCCACTATTAGGTTGCCTAATTTGGAGCGGATCATTGCCCAAGAAAGTTATTTTGTCATTCACGCTCCACGCCAAACAGGTAAAACCACCGCAATGTTGGCGTTGGCAAAACAACTGAAAGAAAGCGGACGCTACACGGCAGTCATGGTATCAGTGGAAGTTGGAAGCCCCTTTAGTGATGATCCTGGAATAGCAGAATTGGCGATTCTTGGTGCGTGGCGTTCGGCGATCGCAGACAGACTACCCCAAAACTTGCAACCACCTGCTTGGATCGAAGGGGAAACCGGACAGAGAATTAGAGCCAATCTGAGAGCTTGGGCACAAGCAACAGAGCGACCGTTAGTAGTATTTATCGATGAAATTGATTGCCTACAGGATAAAGCGCTGATTTCGATTTTACGACAGTTACGAGATGGCTATCCTGAACGCCCTAAAAATTTTCCTTTATCTGTAGGGTTAATTGGTTTACGGGATGTGCGGGATTACAAAGTAGCCTCCGGGGGTAGCGATCACTTGAATACGGCAAGCCCCTTTAACATCAAAGTGCGTTCTCTAACTTTGAGAAATTTTAATGCTATGGAGGTGGCACAACTATACCAGCAACATACCGACGATACGGGACAAGTTTTTACAATAGAGGCAATCGAGACAGCGTTTGATTTGACTCAGGGGCAACCATGGTTGGTGAATGCGATCGCCAAAGAAGTAGTAGAAGAGATCATGACAGATTTCAGTATAGCGATCACACCGGAGCATATTCTTGAAGCAAAAGAAGTGCTAATTAAACGTCAGGATACCCATCTTGATTCTCTTGCTGAAAGGCTCCGTGACAAACGAGTCAGAGCAATTATTGAACCAATACTAGCAGGGCAAGCCTTAGGGGATACACCCAATGACGACCGACAATATTTGATTGATTTGGGGTTGTTGCGCCGCGATCCTGCGGGGGGACTGATAATTGCCAATCCCATTTACCGGGAGGTGATACCCCGTGTTTTGACACAAGGTACTCAGGATAGCCTACCACACATTAGTCCCAGTTGGTTAACGAGTACTGGCTCATTAGATACTCAAGCCTTATTGCAAGCGTTTTTGGCATTTTGGCGGCAACACGGGGAACCGTTGCTCGGTAGCGCGGTTTATCATGAGATTGCACCACATTTAGTGATGATGGCATTTTTGCATCGCGTGGTCAATGGTGGCGGGACGCTAGAACGCGAATATGCTATTGGCCGTGATCGGATGGATTTGTGTCTGAGATATGGAAGGATAACTTTAGGGATTGAGTTAAAGGCTTGGCGCGATAAGAAAGGAGATCCTATGGAAGCAGGTCTAGAGCAGTTGGATTCCTACTTGGCTAGGTTGGGAGAGGATTGCGGTTGGTTAGTGATTTTTGACCGACGCAGCAATGCGCTTCCCCTTGAGCAACGGTTGGCGACTCAGGTTACAACAACGACAAATGGACGTTCTGTTACAGTTGTGAGAGCTTGATACTTACCGCTCTAACTAGTGATCCATAATATGTTAGACGCTTTAACACGCTGCACCACCCATTCCGTATCAGGGTTTCTCCCAACCCTTTGCTATCTTGTCAGTTCTTTGTATTCTAAAACTGCATTTAGGTATAATTAGTGCTTTTCCACTGCGAGCGCTTGAAGCACAAAAACCTGTATCTATGAGGAGCGAAATCAGGATGGCAGCCTTCGCCAATGGTATAACTCCTCTAATTCGGGTAAGAAATCGGTTAATATATGGACAAAAAATAAAGCGTCACAAATCATTAGCAAAACTTTACTTGAGTCAGAGACACTACGACCAGTGCTTAACTATCATTTGCCCTACTGTCTCTGACGCTGTGGGGCAATTCCTTATTTTATAGCAAAATGTCAAGATAGAGATATGAAGAAGTGACGGGAAGGAGCATGTAAAGTGGATTCGAGGTTGTATTATAAAAATTCCTTAGCTTTTAGCAAGCTAAGTATTTTCTGACGACCTTTTTAAGTTATGCTATATAATCCGGAAAATAAACGGATAACGGAACGATCTATCTGGATCGCTGAGAATATTGACGATCGCCCAGATGGTTAATCCCCAGTGAAGCAGATACCCTATGCCTGCCAGTGGAATTAACAAACCAAAGCTAATAAAAACCAACACTGCAATAATAGCTCCGTAAAGCCAGACATTGAAGTGGAAGTTGATAGCTTCTTTAGCATTTTCCCTAACAACCGGATCTTCAGATACGAACAGTATGGCAATAGGCACACCTACAGACACAAATGAAGTACTGAAAAAAATGGCTCCGTGACACAGGGCTGATAAAAGTTTTCGCTTGTCCGTGTCGTACATTTCCGTCTCCTATATTTATTTGTGTCTTTGATTATATCAAGACGTTAACACAAGCATTGTTGTCTTAAGATGAAAAGACTCGTTAAAGTTAGAAAAAGTGCAGTTTAAGTTAATTCCTTAGCAGTAAATACAGTATATGTCAACTGAAATTGAGTTTGAAATACATGAAGCAGTTGAACGTCGTCGTAACTTTGCGATTATATCTCACCCTGACGCTGGTAAAACAACTCTTACAGAAAAGCTGCTTCTATACGGAGGTGCAATTCACGAAGCTGGGGCAGTTAAGGCGCGAAGGGCACAACGCAAGGCGACTTCAGACTGGATGGCAATGGAACAACAAAGAGGTATTTCTATTACCTCTACTGTATTACAGTTTGCCTACCGAGATTGTCAAATAAATTTACTCGATACCCCAGGTCACCAAGACTTCAGTGAAGATACTTATCGTACCTTGGCTGCTGCGGATAATGCGGTAATGTTAATTGATGTGGCAAAAGGTTTGGAACCTCAAACACGAAAATTGTTTGAGGTGTGTAAGATGCGAGGCATCCCTATCTTCACTTTTATTAACAAACTTGACCGTCCGGGAAGAGAACCGTTAGAACTTTTGGACGAAATCGAACAAGAATTGGGACTTGTCACTTACGCAGTCAACTGGCCTATTGGTATGGGCGATCGCTTTAAAGGAATCTTTGATCGCGATCAACAGCAAATTCACTTGTTTGAAAGAAGTGCTCACGGTAGTCGGGAAGCTACTGACACAGTTGTCGATTTAGGTGATCCTAAAATTGAAGAACTTTTAGAACAAGACCTCTACTACCAATTGAAAAACGATTTAGAACTCATAGAAGGAGTGGGACCAGACCTCGATTTACAGTTGGTACACCAAGGTAAAATGACACCTGTCTTTTTTGGCAGTGCCATGACTAATTTTGGGGTAGAATTATTCCTCAGGTACTTCCTCGAATACGCTCTCAAACCCGGTTCTCATAAAAGTAGCGTTGGAGAAGTTCCCCCAACCTACCCGGAGTTCTCTGGATTTGTTTTTAAACTGCAAGCAAATATGGATCCAAAGCACCGCGACCGTGTGGCTTTCATCCGTGTTTGTACGGGGAAGTTTGAAAAAGATATGACAGTGAATCACGCCCGAATGAGCAAAATAGTCCGTCTCTCTCGTCCGCAAAAACTCTTTGCTCAAGACAGGGAATCGATTGATGTTGCTTATCCAGGTGATGTAATTGGTTTGAATAATCCAGGGGTTTTTGCCATAGGTGATACCATTTATACTGGGCAGAAATTAGAGTATGAAGGTATTCCCTATTTTTCTCCAGAGTTGTTTGCAACATTGAGAAACCCCAACCCTTCTAAGTTCAAGCAATTTCAAAAAGGTGTTTCCGAGCTGCGCGAAGAGGGTGCAGTGCAAATTATGCACTACTCAGATGAAGCTAAACGCGACCCAATTCTCGCAGCTGTAGGTCAACTACAATTTGAAGTGGTGCAGTTCCGCTTGCAAAACGAGTATGGAGTAGAAACTCATTTAGAATTATTACCATACACTGTTGCTCGTTGGGTAGAAAGTGGTTGGGAAGTCCTAAATGAGGTGGGACGTTTGTTCAATACAACAGTAGTTAAGGACAGTATGGGACGCCCAGTGTTATTATTCCGCAATGAATGGAATTGCCAGCAACTGCAAGAAGACCATCCAGAGTTGAAATTAAGCGCGATCGCTCCAGTCTCAGGACAACCTGTAGCTGGATAATTGTTAGTTGTTAGTAGATAGTGCATGGGGAACTCAAAGGAGGCTACGGAGTGGGGATTAGAGGCATGGAAAATAAGAGCAAGGAACAGGACTTACGCAAAAATTGCTCTTAGAGTGCTCCATCAAAACAAATACCCAGCAGTTCATGAGAGTGAACGAGAGTCGTAGTCGCGGACGTTAGCGTCGGGGGATCTTCCTAGGAGCGAGCTTCAAAGCGAAGCTCTCTTGACGCGAAATCTGCCGGAAAGAGTACTCTCAAGGCGCGAGTTTCGCGTCAGCAACCGCCCCCAAGACTTCGTGCTTGAGTTACCCCGATCCGTAGTGCTATTTATTTCTTGGCAATATGCTGAAGCTTAATTTCTTGAATCACTTCTGATCCCAGAGCGGCAATAAAACGCAAGAGTTTGCTTCTCTATTCCAATTACTCACTCACAATTATCAACCTTTCAACATTTTTGCAAGTGTTAAAAAAAGCTGCAATCTGGGTAAGTTAAAAGGTAAGCATTCAGGGGGGTAACAAGAAAATGAGGCTTACAGGCGATTTCATTGGATGATTTGGCATTGTATCCTCGTATTAACTTACCTCCCCTGAACGCTTACGGTTATAAAGAGACGGGTATCTCGAATATCTATGCCTTCACATCTTAAGCCGTCTTTGGAAAGTGGTTTAACAGCCCTTAAACAAGGAGATAATCAAACAGCAATAGCAATACTCAAAGTCATTGCGACAAAAGAAGGCGATCGCCCAGTAGGGTTACAAGCCCAGATCGGGTTAGTCGTGGCTTATGCACGTAGTGGTGAAGTGACAAAAGCAATCTTTTGGTGCGAAGCTCTCTCTCAGAATGATAATCCACAAATTAAGCAGTGGGCTGATAACTCTTTAGAACAACTGACAAAACGCACCCAAGGCGATGTGTCAAATGTGACAACCGGATTTGTCCCTTTTGAAAACTCACTTATCACTTCGATAGGACAAGAGAAAAAGGCAGAGCGGGTGCAGGAAGAGCAGAGGAAGATGAAGGAAATTCCAAACCCAACCACCCTTGTTTCCTCATCTTCTACAACCAACGTTGGTATATCGTTCAACCATGCTAAAGCTAAACCACTGGCAATTCATTGGCGGCAAGCAGAAAGAGCAAAGGTATGGCAACCTCCACAGAAACCGAACTTAATATTCTTACGGCTGCTGATGGCAGGAACATTCATCGCTCTATTTTGGGTAATGCGCGAACTACTAGTGTTCGTAATGATATTAACTAACAATGTTTTAGTTAAATTACCATTCCTGGAGCCAATACAGTTTTTATATAGTGATCCAACAATCGAACTGCTGCTCTTACTTGTGATTCTTATCGGCTTGTCTCCGTGGTTACTAGATCTATTACTAACAAGCTTGTACGCTCAGCAACCGTTAGAAAATGTTGCCTTGAATAGGTACAGTCCAGAAGCAGTTCGAGTGTTGCAACGCTATTGCCAACATAAAGGCTGGCGGTTACCTAAACTTAGTGTTTTGCCGATGACTTCTCCAATGGCACTAACTTACGGCAATCTACCAAGAACAGCCCGGATTGTAGTGAGTCAGGGGCTATTAGAGCAATTAGCAGATGATGAAATTGCCACAATCTATGCCAACGAGTTAGGGCACATAGCTTATTGGGATTATGTCATCATGTCTCTCGTACTGCTGGTCACGATTCCAGCTTATCAGCTATACCAACAATTTTCTAAATGGGGAGACAGAACATCCCAGAAACTCTGGCGTTTGGTTATGGGAATTATGGCAACCCTTGCCTATGGAGTTTGGTGTTTGCTAACGGGAACTGCTTTGTGGTTGTCGCAACTGCGGCTTTACTATAGTGACTCTTTCGCTACAGGAGTCACGGGTAATCCTAATGGAGTAATGCGTGCGTTACTCAAAATTGCTCTCGGCATTGCGGCTAATATTCAAACGGAAGAACAGACTAGTTTGCAGCTCGAAAGCTTAAATCTCCTAACGCCTGTTGGATACCAACAAAGTATTTGCTTGGGTAGTATTGCTCCTCATACGACTTTTGAATCCTTTTTGATGTGGGATTATCTCAATCCCTATCGGTGGTGGTTTGTGATTAACAATACTCATCCATTAATGGGCGATCGCTTACAGCGTTTGGCATCTATAGCCCAAAAATGGCATCTAGCAACAGAACTATATCTAGAAAGCCAGCAACCGATAAGGATGAAGTCTCAGTCCTTCTTGTTACAAATTGCTCCCTTTCTAGGAATTCCTCTAGGTTTGGTGTTTGCAGCTTTAATCTGGCTGGGTTGGCAAATGGCTTTCTTACTTAAGTTTTTGAACTTAAAGTGGATATACGATGATTGGTCTTTCGTGGCAGGTTGCCTGTTGATCTGCTTCAGCATTGGCATTTTGATTCGGATGAATTCTTTCTTTCCAGAAATTAAGCCTCAACAAGTACAAACTGATGACAGCCTACCCGACTTGTTAGCAAACCCAACCTTCCTCCCTATTAACAGCGTTAGGGTATGCCTTGTTGGCAAGCTGATAGGTCGTCGCGGTACTCGCAACTACTTGGGACAAGACTTGATTTTACAATCAAGCACAGGTCTTGTGAAATTACATTACATTTTCTCATTGGGACAAAAAGTCTTACCCCAAGATTTGGTAGGTCGGAAAGTGATCGTTACAGGCTGGTTAAGGCGGGGTGCAACTCCTTGGATTGACGTGCAAACCTTGCAAACTCAAAGTGGTAAAACTCTTAACAGTCCTCATCCTGTTTGGTCTACTGTTTTAGCAGTTGCCGCAGAAGCTTGGGGCGCGTACATTCTTTTGAAAGGCTAGCAAGAGAAGATAAAAGACAGGAGTCAGGAGGTAAGGGAGTAATTTTTCGCTCCCTATTCACCCCTGCTCCCTACTATTTATCGTCAGATATAAAGAAAAGTTGCAAATATACATAGTTTCGGTTAAATTTATTTATATAAACAAAGAAAATAGGTCACAAGCAGTATTTTGACTTACATATTTGCCTGACTAATGGGTCTTACTCAACTTTTGTCACTCCCACACAGTAATAAATCTACCAGTATGGAGCTGGTGTTAGTTTCCCAAATGCCAAATTTCTAAAAAAATGTATTTTATGCTACGATGCATTTAAAGAACTGCTAGAAATGTATGCCTTGAACTATCTACGTAGAAAATACCGTGGTAATGTAAGGGGAATGGTGTTTAATTCTCCAAAAAAGGGCATCTAAAAAGTTTCCTGTGGTAAGCAATAAGCTGTAAAATCTAAAGTCCTTGGGATAAAGGTATAAGGAGCGTTGTGTGCGCTTTTGTATTAAACAAGCTTGAACCCGGTGAAAAACTATATTGTATAGGTTAACAGTTTGGAGTAAAAAATTGGTTTGTGACGCTGTTAGAAAAGTAGCATATATCAAAAGCCAAAGCCAAAACACTGTTTTTTGCCCGGTCGCGTTCGTTCAACTGTTGGAGGTCTAGTTCATGTCTGTTCGCCTATATATAGGCAATTTGCCAAAAGAAGAAATAGATCGTCAAGATCTGCAAGCCGTTTTTGCAGCAGAAGGCGATGCTGTTACCACTAAGCTGATTAAAGATCGAAAAACCGGCAAATGCCGTGGTTTCGGTTTTATCACTGTAAACAACGATGAGCAAGCAGATCAAGTTATTGAAAAATACAATGGTCAATTGTTCAAAGATTCTCCTATCAAGATAGAGAAGGCATTACCTCGCACTAAGAGTGAGGAGAATGAGGAGCAAGCTCCCAAAGCTGCAAATAATGCCCCAAACAACACTCCGGGACCAGTTAAAGAAAGCAACCGTCGCGAGAAAAGTTCTAATAATAACAAGAAATACCGTCGTGGCGGAAGTCCTGCTCGTGAAACCACTACTACGTCTGATTCGGATACTATTCGTC
>JAQYWP010000334.1 GCA_029379285.1 Rhizonema sp. PD38 | reverse complement strand
ATCTAACAACCCCTCCAAGTTTTCTGTATGGAGGGGATTTTATGACTCAACTACTTAATAATGATCGCGCTTCAACATAACTAAAAACTTAGGCTATTAGCTAATAGCTATGCCTGAGTAAGAATTCTTTGGATAATCTGGACACCAGAAATAGCTTGCCAAGCAAAAAGTCCTAAAAGTGCAAAATTCAACAAAATATGAGTTACACGTGCCCAATTTGCTCCTTTCTGCATAAAAGGAGATAAAGATGCAGAAAAACCAATCAAACTTGTCATGCCAAGTCCTACAAGCAGGTGAGGTCCAAAGAACAACTTACCATTATTAATATAGGTGACAGCCATAGCACCAACAGCACCCGATATCATCAAAGCCAAAATTATTGAACCGATTTGGTAGTGTCTGACGTTATATCTCCCTTTAATCAGTTCTTTCTTTTCTTCACCTTGAGCATTTCTAGTCCGCTGTACTTGCAGTCCTAGATAAGCGGCATAAACAGAGGCGAACAATAACACCCACATCAAGATCGGGTGAAAGAAGTTTGACCAGTATTTAACCGATGGTGAAAGCTCTAAATTCATACAATTGTCCCCTGTCATAAATTCTTCATAAAAATTAGCATAACTCTAATTGTGATTGGAGAGATGAGAAGATGAAAAGTGGTTAGTGGGTCATGGTTTAATTTGGATAACTTGTCAGCAGAAATGACAACATCCACAAACCCCGCCCAGAAAGCGGTTAGTATTACCTTTCTAACAACTAACAATCAACAACTCATAACTGACAAATGACTAAAAATAACGATTTCTTATTGCTGGTAGCAGCTAGAAATGGCGATAGAGCGCAAGTGCAAGCACTAATCACCTCAGGTGCAAAGGTAGACATAAGCGATCCCAATGGCACCACGGCATTAATGTTCGCTGCCAACTCAGGTTATACTGAAGTTGCGCGAGCGCTCCTCAATGCTGGGGCAAATATCAACTTATCTAGAAAACGGTATGGTTTGACAGCTTTAATGTTGGCAGTAAGCGCTCATCAACTTGACACTGTAAAGTTTTTACTACAAAATGGTGCCGATGTCAATGCTATTAATGAAGATGGTAGTACAGCGTTAATGGCAGCTATTGCAAAAGGCTATGTTGATATAGTGCAAGTCTTACTTGCTGAAGATGCTACAGTAAATGTAAAAGATCAAGATGATGACACTGCCTTAAAACTAGCAGTACGCTTCGGACACAGAATTATTGTACAAGAACTAATACAAGCTGGTGCAGATGTCAATACCCAAGATGAGGAAGGTGAAACCGCATTGATGGTAGCTGCCGACTTGGGACATGTCGAAGTGATTGAAGCATTGTTAGCAGCAGGGGCTGATGTCAATATTCAAAACAGAGATAGTGGAACAGCTCTATCAGCAGCAACGGCAGCAGGACATAGTGCGATCGCTTCCGCCATACTCGCTCGCGGGGCTGATGTCAACATTCAAGATAAAGATGGTGAGACGGCTTTGCATCTTGCTGTTGTCGAAGGCTATGAAGATGTAGTGCAAGTTTTACTAAAGCATGGTGCGGATGTACAAATCAGAAACAACTTAGGCGATACACCCATTCTTGTAGCAGCGTTGCAAGGACACAGCCAAATTATCGAAGCATTGCTGCAACAAGGATCTAATGTGAACGAGAAAAACTTGGGCGAGACACCTCTAGCACTGGCTGCAATACAGGGATATACAGAGATTGTGAAGGCAATACTCGATTCTGGCGCTGATGTCAATAGTCAAGGAGAGAATGGAAAAACTGCCTTATTTAAAGCGGCAGAACACAATCACATTTATGTGATACAGCAGTTGCTAGCAAACGGGGCAAACGTGAATCTACAAGACTCAGCAGGAGCAACAGCTCTGATGTGGGCTGCATCGCGGGGCTATAGCGAAATAGTACAATTGTTAATAAAATCTGGGGCAAATGTAAATTTGAAAAACTCAGGTGGTTATACAGCTATGATGCTAGCAGAGTTTAACGGTTATGCCAATGTAGTCAGGATTTTGAAGGCATCTCAAACAAAAGAATGATCAAAGACGGGATTCAGGAGATTGGAGTCAGGAGTCAGGAGTTATTATTCTTCCGCTCCCCTCATCCCCTGCTTTTATGGGTGGGCATTGGTTGTAATAAAGGAGTTTCTCGGCAGATGCTTGAGGCTGCCATTGAACAGGTGTTTAGAGAAAATCAACTAGCTGAAAGTGCGATCGCAGGCATTGCGACTATAGACGTGAAAATAGGTGAAGTTGCTTTAATAGAACTTTGCCTTGAACGTAATTTTCTTATAAAAACTTTCTCCTCTGAAATTCTTCGTTCTGTCTGCGTTCCCAACCCGAATAAAGCTATTGAAAAAGATGTGGGAACTTTTAGCGTTGCGGAAGCTGCTGCTTTGTGTGCCGCTCAATGTCAAAATTTATTAGTTCCCAAACAAATTTTCCGTTCCTCAATCTCGAATCAAAAGGGTGCAGTAACGATAGCAATTGCCCAACAATTACCTCACTCGCGGAATTAAAAATTAAGGCGTTGCTGAACCAAAATATGAATCAGGCGAACGCCTCAAGTTTGCGAGGCGTTGCCGCCGCAGCGCCACTGAGCCATACTTGAGGTAATGTATTACTAACCGAATTGAATACTTCAGCATTTCTTCGGATGCGCGAGTAACAAAAAGTTTTACGATGTAGCCCTTGCAGATAATGTCTTAAACGGCTGTTTTCTCCTTCAACTCAAGTCAATTAAGTTTTACTAACCCTTACGGGTGACGCGCGAGTACGCGCTAACGCCAGTCGCTTCAACGGGGGGAACCCCAACGCCCTTCGGGTGACGCTCGTTCCTCGCTACCGCTTCGCTAACGCCAGTCGCCTACGGAGGGAAACCCTCCTACAGCGCGGAAACCAGAACCATTAACATACATTTCTAGACACTCAATTTTAATATCCTCTGCGTATCCAATAAGAGTCATAAGATTCGATAAACTGACGGTTACAGTCAACACATATGTAAGAGGATGTTTGAAAAGTTCTCAAACGTGTGTTTCACTACCCTGACTACCGAGAAACTTTTACAAGAGAATCGGAGTTTTGGGATTTAAGATCGAGCCCCTGAGTTACACTTGAGGCTCAAGTCAACCCTTTTCAAACAACCTCTAATGAGCGTTTACCACGTTGCCGCCCAATATAAGCGAATATGAGTTGATTCACACTTTGGACATTTCATAGCGATGCCGCCAAGGGCGGCTTGCCCCTTCGGGCTCGCCCTAATTCATATTTCTATTCTGCAACGCCAAAATTAAAAATACTTAGATTGTAGCCCACATTCCGCAGATGTGAATTATATTACTGATATTTTTGAAAAATCAAAGACAAATAAATTGTATCAGCCTAATCTTTTGGGTTTGATTTTCACTTTTCGTTCAAATAAATAGACATAATAAAAAATTTAATTTCAATGTTAGTAAAAAATAGATTCAGTTCTTCAATCAACTGACTTATTTATCCTAAATTCAGCAAGATAAATAAGAGCGAAGCTCATGATGTTCTTCGCCCAAAAATTCTGGTTAAAAAATAACTCTATCCTTTTATTGAAAATCAGCCAATTCAAATCATTAGATAATATTGGCTACAAAATAGCCTGTAACGATTACTGGACAATCATTACAGACTTTTATTTTTTAAATTCATAATTATTAAATCCGCTTTAATATCTGCGGAATGTGGGTTCCAAGGAATAAAATCACCAAATACAAGAATGATAATCAGTGCGACTCGTTACTAGGGAAATAAATAGCCTAGGGTGGGAACGCCAAGGACAAAACCTTGAAAATCCTATAGTGCGACGCGAAGTCGCTTGTACAAAGTTAATAAATACAAGTTTATCAACATCATCCCATCAACGCTTATCTTATGCTCACTTTGGCATTTGTCGGGTTAAGAAATGTTAATAAATATTTTGCCGACAGCATCCATTACTAAAGGGGTTAGGTATAAATTTCTCAACAGTTAAATCGGGACGGTTGAGGTAGCCCCGCGCTAAACCTTCTCCACCTATGTATAGCTCTCCACAGACGCCAATCCCAACAGGCTGCATCTGCTCGTCAAGCACATACACCTGCGTGTTGGCGATCACTTGCCAAATCGGAGGTACTCTTTCTCCTCGCCTCTCCCCACCTTGTGGCTGGCAGTCGAGTTCGGCTTTTCCTTCTAGCTTGAAACGTTCCAGTTACCTGAGACGCCCCTTCAGGCAGAGACAAGCATTGGATACTAGCTTGGAACAGAAGGCTCTTCACTCAAAACGTGCGACATCAAGTCGCACCATAACCACAATCAACATAGTCACTTAAGACTTGATGTGGCTATATCGTTAGTTTCTGTACTGGTTGTCAAGTATTGTCTACTGTCTGGTGTACAGCTATCGCGAAGAGTCTCGCAACTGGGGCGAGCCACAACTCCAGGATATGGCTCCAAGGCGAATTCTTGATCTGGGTTACTTAATAAATAGCGATCGCAAACTCCAAATAGTTCAGTTTCAGTCCGAGCGTAACGCATATTGCTCAAGAACGCGCCCTCAGAATCTACACTTTGCCCAATGAAGTTAAGATACTTCTTCATGTGGTTAACGCGGGCAAGCTCCGGTATCGTGGGTGCACATGTTGTCCGATACAGTTTGTCTATGTAATCACGAACTTCACCCAGAGTCACCATAGAAACAGGTTGATTGCTCTGATATTGGCGGATTTGCTTAAATATCCAGGGGTTTCGGATCGCAGCACGACCGATCATGACGCCTGCTGCTCCTGTACTTGACAAGACGTCAGTTGCGGTATAAAATGATGTCACATTCCCATTTGCTAAAACCGGACAATTCACCCGCTGTACGGCGTGTGCAATTAGATCGTAATGTACGGCGCTATGATACTTCTCTTTAACGGTACGACCGTGCAAGCTCAGCAAATTGATGTCATACAGGTTGATATAGTCGAGGATACGATCAAAAAAATCAGTATTTTCAAAGCCAATTCGCATTTTAACTGTGAACAGCCCATCAACAGAAGATCGCAACTCGCCAAGAATTTGGTTAACCTTTTCCGGATCGCGTAACAGCCCACCACCAACGTTTTTACGATAAATTCTTGGAGCAGGGCATCCCATATTGAGGTCGATGCCCGCTACTGGGTAGTGGCTCAACTCTCTGGCAACGCGTACTAGATCGGGAATGCTCTCACCAATGATCTGAGCAAAGATCGGGCGATCAGTGGAGTTCTCTGTAATACAGCTTAGGATTTTCCGATTTAGATTAGAACTGGCATAGACGCGAAAATACTCAGTGAAGAAGTAATCGGGACTACCATAGTTAGCAATGATGTTCATAAATCGCAGATCCGTCACATCCTGCATAGGAGCAAGAGCAGTCAAGTCAAGTCCCGGATTTAAAGGCGGAGGAAGGCGATCTGATTGTGGCATTTGCAACAGATGAGTTGAATTTTTGCACTTGATAATCGTGTCAGTTGATCAAATCTTTACAGGAATAGTTGACTTGACTGACTCTCGCTCGTGTAATTTCTGGAACCATTCACTCAAATGAGGATACTCAACAAGCCAGTCTTCATTGAAGCGCAGGCTGTATTACCCCAAAGAACATAACGCTGCCACATCTGCTACTGTCCAAGTTTCAACGCCTAGCAAATATTTAGCAGATCGCAGTTGTTCATCAAAAATTGGCTTCCAAACGATTAATTAATGTATAAGTGGGAGCTTGATCGCCTGTAAGGTTTTGTACCTACAGACGGATAATACTATCATCTTACTCAATGACTCGCAAAAAGTAATTAATTATACTAGAAACAATTGCTAGTACTATTGAACCTAACAACGCAGGACCAAAACCCTTAATCTGAAAATCATAACCTGGAGTGAGAGCGCTTGCAAGTAAAAGAGTCAAGGCATTGATCACAAAACTAAACAAGCCAAAAGTGATAACGGTAATCGGAAACGTCAAAATTGCCAAAATAGGTCGAATGAATGCATTAACTAAACCGACAATAATGGCAGCAATCAAGGCTCCACTAAAACCATGCACAACAAAACCATTATTGTGAAGAATTTGAGCCGTGAGTAGTAACGCCACAGCAGTACTTATCCACGTTAATAAAAAGTGTTTCATAAACTTGTTTCCAAAAATCTAAATTTGGTAATCGGAACCGACACAATTATATGGCAAGAAATTCCCCAAGTTCCAATTACCAACCTCAACTAACAATATGCAACTTGTACGCGTATTAGTTTAGTCTTCCTACAGATACCCAACTGTCTCGGATGATATCTAAGTCAGGGTCAGTTTTAATTGATACCTGAAACTTATAGGGATTGAGTCGCAGGGCTGACTCTAGGCTTTCAATTGCTAGCGTTCTTTTTCCCAGTCGGGCTGCACAACAAGCGCAGTTATACCAAGCATACTCATCACTTGGTTTCAGTTCAGTGGCTTTTTGATAGTTGAAGAGCGCGGCTTCATAGTCTCCAACATATCTAAAGGTATCTCCAAGCTTGTAGTAAGTCCAAAAATTGTCCGAATGGATTGCTTTGGCACGCTCATAAGAAGCGATCGCTTCACGGTACTGCCCCAAATGTCTGTTGGCATCTCCCCGACGAAACCATGCCCAGTAGTCTTTGGGACGGATTGACAACGCTTGATCGTAAGAAGCGATCGCCTCAGTGTACTGCTGCAAATGTCTGTTGGCATCTCCCCGACGAAACCACGCCCAGTAGTCCTTAGGGCGAATTGCTAATGCTTGCTCAAAAGAAGCGATCGCGTCTGAGAACCGATCTAAATCTTCTAGCAAAATGCTGCCTCGGTTGTACCAAGCCCAGTAATCATTTGGACGAGCTGCTAATGCTCGATCAAAATTTGTGAGCGCCTCCTCGTATTCACCTGATTCCCAAAGGCGGCTCCCTCTGTCGTACCAAATCCAGTATTCGTTGGGGCTATCTGCCTGACTCATTATTTTTTTACAAAAAGTGATTTAAGCTACAGATTTTTCTGTATTCTTCTATTATCACTTGGATTTTTTAGATTGTGTGTGTTGTGTATAACACAGTGGTATTTAAAGCGCTAAAGCGCTTACTACGAAGTATTTTATACTTGATTTAGGAATTTAAGTTGCTAGTGCCACCGACTTGGGTTGCTCCTTCAGGTGCTGGTGGGTGGTAAGTCATTGATTGTAACCCCAAACGACCGGGACCTGTAAAGCGATTGAGCGTGAATGAGATCCCACCGATCATCACTCCAATTGCTGCTAAAATACCACCACTTGATTGCAGTGCGGTCACTGTATCCATTCGTACCGATGAGTCTTTCCACAGCCAAGCCCCAGGTTCTACATCCAGTACCTCGCCTGCAGCTAGGTTCTTTTCAAAGACATTGCCGTAACCGTGGATTAAGAGCAGCCCTCCATCTTGCTTACCATGAAAGCGGTCAATGAAGAATCCGCCACTGCGGCTGAAAAAGAGGTTTGCTAACCCGCGTTGGAAAGAGAAATCGTATTCGACATTACTGGTAGCAAGCAAGAACTGATGTTCTCTCACATCCACAGACTGTCCGCGCCCCAACCGCAAGGCAACAATCTGTCCGGGAGCCTCGCGAGAGAAAGCAATGTTTCCAGGGCCGTGGGCTTCACTGATAAAAATTTGCAGTCCGGCAAAATACCGTTTAACAGCTCCCTTCAAACCTTTCACACCCAAACGAACATTAGGATGCTTCCACAGCAAAATGTGATGCTCAAAGTAAACGGATTGCTGATTCCCCAGTTCCACATCAACGACAGGCACCACTTCGCCTTCAATTCTTAATGTTAAGTCACCTGAATGAATCAGTCCTTGAGGATTTCTCAACTCAGGTATCGGTTCACCATTAAAACCGGGTATCGGACTACCCATTTGCTGGTATTCCCGGACATTGCTTGATTGCTTGTTTGCGAATGTTCCTGTATTAACAGGATTACCGTTTTGAAGATTTTGTAAAAGATATTAAAGAAATTTTGTCCTCTGCTCAATCACATGGAGTAAAAATCAGTAAACCTACTAGAATAGGACTTCGTTATATTAATAGATTTAATAATGTGTCTGATCCTTTTGAGTTTTTAAATATTAATCCGCCATTCAAGAATAAAAATGATATAACGAAAATTGTACAAATAAAGAA
>JAQYWP010000028.1 GCA_029379285.1 Rhizonema sp. PD38 | reverse complement strand
GCTCAAGAGTGGGAAGTGGAGATTAGAGAACTGAATTATGAGTATTTTAGAAGTAGGGATAGTCCGTGTATCCGGTACTTTGTAAGTTGGCTACACATTTTAAATGAAGAATAGCAACTTTCTGAACGTACCAGGTCTTGAATGACTGTCAGTATAATTTTTTAGGACGGCTGGTGCTGGTTACTTTGATTTGATCGCTTAGTTGGCGGAGTGTTTGTACCAAGCCTTGATCGGTTGCTTGTAGTTGAGTTATTTTTTCACAGCTATACATCACCGTCGTATGATCTTTACCACCAAATTCTTCTCCGATTCTAGGTAAACTCAAATCCGTATGCTGACGCATGAGGTACATTCCGATTTGACGCGCCCAGCTAATTTCCCGGCGACGAGAATTGCTTTTAAGATCTTCAATTGAAATATCAAACATATCAGATATAATTCTCAAAATCATTTCTGGGGTTGCTTCTATCTTTTCTTTAGGTGGTTCTAAAACTGGTGCTATATTTTCTACACTCATAGACAAACCCCAAATTGAGATATAGGCGAGCGCTCGGATTAACGCTCCTTCTAACTCTCGAATATTAGAAGTATAATTAGATGCAATATACTCAATCACATCTCTAGGTAAACGAATATTCTCGTATTCGGCTTTCTTCTGAAGAATAGCCATTCTCGTTTCCAAATCAGGTGTTTGAATATCAGCAATTAAACCCATCGAAAAACGGGAACACAGACGTTCTTGCAACCGGGGAATCTGGTTGGGAGGACGATCCGAAGCTAATACGACTTGCTTGCCAGCTTCATGTAAGGTATTAAAAGTATGAAAAAATTCTTCTTGCGTGTATTCCTTGCCTTCGATAAATTGAATGTCGTCTACTAAAAGCACATCAGCCGCCCGGTAATGTTCTCGAAAGCTTTGCATACTATCTTTGCGAATAGCAGTGATTAAGTCGTTGGTAAACTGCTCAGTAGAGACATAAAAGATTTTGGCATCAGAGCTAATCTCCAAGCGATAATGACCGATCGCTTGCATAAGATGAGTTTTGCCCAAGCCAACACCACCGCACAAAAATAAGGGATTAAATTCTCTTCCCGGATATTCTGCAACTGCTAAAGCAGCAGCGTGAGCCATACGGTTGTTCGCACCCACTACGAATCGGGAGAATACATACTTTAGATTTAAATCACTTGTTTTCGAGCGTTTTTTAGAAATATTTTCAGCAGGAGTCGTTTGCTCTGGTATATTCCAAGAAACCTCTCTTTCCGGTAAATGAGATTCCTCACCTTTAGCAACAGTTATATGTATTTCTACGGGATGACCAACAATATCTTGCACTACATTAGCAAGAGTTTTTATGTAATATTTCTGTAACCAATTACGTGCAAAGGGGTTAGGAGTACAAATAACCAAGCAATTATTTTCCAAGCGTTCCGCACTAGCCGTCTTAATCCAAGTCTCAAAGGTGGGACGGGATAGCTCTAGCTGTAAACGCTCTAGGACTTGACTCCACAGACTTTCGATGGGTATTTCCATAATCTACCACCAATGCTAGTAATCGTCACAATAGAGGATGTAAAAGCATTAATCTAGCAGACTAAGGCTCAACCGGAAACAACCTTTTTAGGTGTCATCATTTTTATTCCCCCAGTAGACTAGATCTTATCCCCTGTAGATTTATATTAAGGAGAAACAAAAGCACATGAAGATAACAGACTTTGAGCCAGAGAGGAATACCAGGAATTTATTCAGTGTTTCTATGTTTAACATGATACTGAGTGGACTAGCAATGGTTTGTCTTGGAGGTTGCTCAATAGCTGCTAATACCCTGGGGACAAACAGAACCGATGCTCAAAATCAAAGCCTAAATTTAACTCAAAAAAATCCAGAAACTGTCCCGTCTCCAGCTATTGCACTGTCCAGTAAAGATTCTAATTTTGTAGTCTCAGTAGTTAAAGAGGTAGGACCTGCTGTAGTGCGTATTGATTCTACCAGAACTGTAACTTCTCAAATTCCTAATGAATCTGGAGATCCATTTCAGGGGCGATTTTACGGAAACAGATCGCCATTACAATCCCAACAGCGCGTAGAAAAAGGAAGCGGATCTGGATTTATTATCAACGCTAACGGTCAGATATTAACAAATTCCCATGTGGTAGACGGTGCTGATGTTGTGACCGTAAAACTGAAAGATGGTCGGACTTTTAATGGCAAAGTCCAGGGAGAAGATCCGGTAACAGATGTTGCTGTTGTTAAAATTGATGCTAATAACTTACCTATCATAGCTTTGGGTAATTCTGATGTTATACAACCAGGAGAAGCAGTCATTGCGATCGGTAATCCTTTAGGTCTAGATAATACCGTGACTTCTGGAATCGTTAGTGCGACAGATCGATCTGGTCGTGATATTGGTGCTAGTGATGACAAACGTGTTGATTACATTCAGACAGATGCGGCAATCAACCCCGGTAACTCTGGGGGTCCATTGCTCAATTCTCGGGGCGAGGTGATTGCCATGAATACAGCTATTATCCAAGGTGCTCAAGGTTTAGGATTTGCCATTCCCATCAATAGTGCTCAGAAGATAGCTCAGCAGCTCATTACTAACGGCAAAGTCGATCATCCTTATTTAGGTGTTCGGATGGTAACGCTGACGCCAGAAATTAAGGAAAGAATCAAGAGTAAACTTGATCTTAATCTCACAGCAGATAAGGGAGTTTTATTCATTGATGTTGTACCTGGTAGTCCAGCTGATAAAGCCGGACTCAAAGCAGGTGATGTGCTTCAAAGCATTAACAACCAGCCTGTCACTACGAAAGAAGAAGTGCAAAAGCTCATCGAAAAGAGTCAGATAGGTGTTTCTTTACAATTACAAGTGCAACGTAAGGGGCAAAATATATCACTGGAAATTAAACCAGCACCTTTGCCAAGAAGAGTATGAAATCTAACACTTTTAATGTATGAAGTTTGCTATTTTTTAAACTAGTACGGAGACAAGGGGGAGTTTGTATGGCGGCAGAAATACTAACTATTATTGAATTAGGCAATCCAGTCCTGCGTCAAAAAGCGTCTTTGGTTGAGAATATTCAAGATCATCGTATTCAAAAACTCATCGACGATTTAACTGTAACAGTTACCAAAGCTAATGGTGTAGGCATCGCTGCACCTCAAGTAGCAAACGCAAGTCGTTTGTTCATTGTTGCCTCTCGTCCTAATGCCAGGTATCCTAAAGCACCGGAAATGGAACCGACTGCTATCATTAATCCCAGAATCCTCGGACATTCCACTGAAGTTGTTAAAGATTGGGAGGGTTGTTTGAGTATTCCAGGGATTAGAGGGTTGGTGCCAAGATATCAGGCGGTGGAAGTCGAGTATACTGACCGTCACGGCAACTCTCAAAAGCAAGAGTTTACTGATTTCGTAGCTCGTATCTTTCAACATGAGTACGACCATCTTGATGGTGTCGTCTTTTTAGATCGGTTGGAGAGTACTTTAGACTTGATGACCGAGCAGGAGTATCAAAAACTTATGAGCAACAATACTCAAGTGTAAATAACTCTAAAGAAAGATAGTTTACTAAAAACTATAAGCTATATTTAATCTATTGTTAACCTTTTGGCTGGATATTTAGCTATCGGGTAAATGACCACAACTACGAATAGTCTTGAGAGATTAAGTCCAAAGCTGCAAATCTCGGATGACTTAATCTCCCATCAGGAGTGCAGCAATGAAGTTAGTGAAAATATCAGTAATGCACTTGTAGAATCAACAGTGCAGCTGCCTCTAGGAAGGTGGCAGATTGTCCATTCAATGACGGGGCGCATACGTATCCGTGATACTGAAAGTAGTCAAAACTTAGTACTAAAGACTATATCAGAAATCCTACGGCAGCACGATGGGGTGAAGGAAGTTTCTGTCCATGAGCAAACTGGCAGTTTGGTAGTTAAGTTTGATGAAAATAAGCTGTCATCTGTGCAAATTTTAGAATTACTCCAGCAAGGTGACATGAATCAAGATCATTCAACTCCATCAGCCAGTAATACTGATCCTTTTGCTGCATGGAGATCCGCAGATTTTTGGAAAGAACAGGGAATTTCACTGATACCCTTAATGACAGGGTTAGCGGTGACAGGGGGTTTAGGCATCAATGGATTGGTAGCGATCCCTGTTTACATGTTGACAGCAGATGCAACTCGTAGGTTAATAGACTGCTTTGAGCCTTTTTCAACATCAGAATCAAATGCAAAGTCATCTCATGTTGAACGAGAAAGCAGCAAGGGAAAAATACCAGTAGAGAACCGCTTCACCTCTCCTGCTATTGCCGATCTTCTTAAAGAAAAGAAGAATACTGAACTTACGAAGCCGCAAGAAATTGCATACACTGTTGTTCATGCTATTCCCGGACGAATTAGATTTAACGTACCTCGGATATCTGGCGATCAAGCTTATGCGCGGAGATTGGAGCGGCTTCTTAAAATCGATCCTCAAGTGACTAGTGTGCGAGTGAATTGTGATGCGGCTTCGATCGCTATCCTCCATAAGTTAGATGAAATCCCCATTACCCACTGGGTAAATTTACTTGAGTTAGCTGACGAAACGATCCCACAAACAATTCCCATTGAGACGACAACCGCAGAAACGCTTGCCCTAAAGGTAAGTCAACTTAATGAACCTAAAGAATTAACAGATACAAGAAGATGGGTTGACTTCAAAGCACCTGCACTGTCTGCGGTTCTTGACTTCATCGCGAACTTTCCTTTAAATCCGGAACCGGATTGAGCAGTAGTGGAGGACATCATGTCTGTCTCAACATCGCTAGCACTGCATTCAGGCAGAACAGAAATTGTCACTGCAATGCAGACAACAAGGGTGGTATATAGTATTGCTCATGCACTTCCTGGGCGAGTCGGATTTTGCTTACCGAGAATTACTTTTGATTCAGAATACAAGCAACGCTTGCTGGAGTTACTTGCTTCAGAAAACTGGGTAACGAGTCAGTTCGTTAACAAAATTGCGGGATCTATTGTTGTTAACTACACAATGGGCGTGATGTCAGATGCCGATATGCGATCGCATTTGGTTAATTTGATTCAAAAAGCAGGTGAGGTAGAAGTTGTGACTCAGCAAGTCAGTGAGATTTGTGAGAATTCATTGACTGAGATCAACTTGCAGTCAGCAACGAACGAAGAGGTATGCACTCACAATACGATTGAAATTGTGGAAGTGAAAAATAATCCTGTGTCTTCTTCTGTAAGTCAGCCAGCTATTGAGCACCAGCAGCCACCAGCAAAAGTCGCTTATAGTATTGCTCATGCCATGCCGGGGCGGGTGAGGTTTCGTATACCACGAATTGCCTCAGATCCAAAATATGTCCAAAGTTTGGAGGCATTACTCAAAGCTGATTTGGCAGTGACGAGTGAGCGAGTAAATAGCGCAGCAGCATCAATTGTGATTACCTATAAGACTGGACTAATGCTGGATGCTCAGAAGCAATCGAAAAGCACTTTTAATATAGCAATGTCGTATTTAGATAGTTTGATTCAATCTGCTAGTTGTCTAACGGGATCACTCACATAGTTTGTAATTAGTGTGTCGATAGCCCAGCAAAGTTCGCTTCAATAACAAAACTACATATCAGGAAAAAATGGCAAAAGAAACAGCGGTGCAACTCCCTCCGCCTCAAAATTTAGTTTCAAGTATTAGTACGAAGCAGAATCCTGAATTTACTTTAGCTGATGGAACTCACTACCATTGCCCGCCTTCAGTAGTTGTTCATAGTATTATTCATGCAATTCCTGGAAGGATCAGATATCGCATACCTCGTTTGCTTAAAGATTCGGAATATGCGAAACGCCTCCAAGTTTTGCTAGACGCTGATAGTTCGACAATTGACGTGCGTGTAAAGCCTGCTGCGGCATCTTTAGCTGTGACTTATAAAGTCAGCAAGATTTCGGATGCTGAGATGCGATCGCTCTTGAGTCATCTGATTCAATCAGCAAGTGAAGTCATTGTTCTCAAACCTTCCCAATCTTCTGCACTTAAGCCAACTGATTCTGAGCAAAAATGGCCAGGCTTACCAATTTCGGTTGCGGCGCTGACTTTAGGAGTGTTAGGAGGACCATTGGGCTTTTCCGTTCCGCCAATTATAATGGCAGGAACGATTGCTATTGCTGCATTACCAGTAGCGATCCGAGCGTGGGAAGGGATTAGAGACGAACGCACACTAAATATTGACTTTCTAGATTTTATGGCGATCGCCATAACAACCTTGCAAGGTCAGTTTCTCACGCCGTCATTGATGCTAGGGTTGATTGAAATAGGCGATAATATTCGCGATCGCACAGCGCGTTCTTCTAAACTCCAAACTTTAGATTTACTGAATTCTCTCGGGCAGTTCGTTTGGGTGGAACGAGATGGCACTAAGGTGGAAATTCCTATTCAAGATGTACAACGAGGGGATACAGTCATCGTTTACCCTGGCGAACAAGTTCCCGTTGATGGAAGTATTTTACGAGGTAAAGCGCTACTGGATGAGCAAAAACTGACTGGCGAATCTATGCCAGTTTTAAAAAGAAAGGGACAAGCCGTTTTTGCCTCCACTTTGGTGCGAGAAGGACAAATTTATATTTTGGCGGAACGGACAGGTAACGACACGCGTGCGGGACAAAGTATTCAGTTAATGCAGCAAGCACCTGTCCATGATACTCGCATAGAGAACTATGCCATAAAAATAGCTCAAAGAGCAGTCTTGCCAACTTTGCTACTTGGAGGAGCCGTATTTGCCGTAACCCGCAATCCATCACGGGCTGCTAGTGTCCTCACCCTTGACTTTGCCACAGGTATTCGGGTATCCGTACCAACAACAGTGTTAGCAGCACTAACCTACGCAGCACGAAACGGAATTCTGATTCGCAGTGGTAGGGCATTGGAAAAACTGGCAGAGGTTGATACTGTTGTCTTTGATAAAACAGGTACCTTAACCAAAGGTGAAGTGACTGTGATTGCTGTAGAAAGTCTGAATCCAGCAATCTCCGCGCAAAGAGTATTGGAACTGGCGGCTGCCGCAGAAAAGCGTTTGACACACCCTGTAGCAGAGGCAGTAATCCGTTATGCGGAAGCACAGAACATAGAAATTCCCTCCCGTGGTAAGTGGGAATATCAACTGGGTTTGGGAGTAAGAGCAGAAATAGACGGACAGACTGTTTACGTGGGTAGCGAGCGCTTTGTACGTCAGAATAGTACGGTTTCAAATTCTCAACAAGATTCTCCGACTGAGTCTGACCGTTCTTCCGCAATTTATGTTGCCACTAATGGTGAAATTCAAGGTAGAATAAAGTATAGTGACATACTCAGAGAAGAAAGCCGCGAAGTCATTACAGCGCTGTTGATGGTGGAAGGTGTGGAAGTCCACATGCTGACTGGGGATAACAAACGCACGGCTATCGATGTTGCTTCTGAACTAGGCATTCCCCCAAGTCATACCCATGCAGAAGCTTTCCCAGAACAGAAAGCAACGGTGGTTCGCCAACTGCACGAACAAGGCAAAACAGTTGCATTTGTTGGTGATGGGATCAATGACTCCCCAGCTTTAGCATACGCTGATGTTTCCGTATCCTTCGCCAACGGTTCCGAGATTGCCCGTGAAACTGCAGACGTGGTGTTGATGCAGAATGACTTGCATGGTTTATTGGAAGCGATCGCGATCGCCCGCAAAGCCAACGAGTTGATTCGGCAAAACACGGGTATTATTGCCGTTCCCAACTTAGCAGCAATGGTCATAGCAGTTCTGTTTGGTCTTAACCCCTTAGCTGCTACTCTAGTCAACAATGGTTCCACCGTAGTTGCAGGCGTGAATGGTTTGCGCCCAATTCTTAAGTAAAGATGCTTAGTTGTTTGTTGTCAAAAAGCACAACTTCTAACTTCTAACTAAAGAAAGCTTAATCCTTAGGTGGATGACGCAAATATCTTCTCAGAGTTTCGATTGAAGGTTTTAGTACAATTTTCTGAATTACAAGAGGTTAAGAATTATGGCACCAAAAATAGGTGATTTTGTAGAAGACGCTGGCGCACCTGGTATTATAGCTGGTATTGGTGCAGTACTTTTAGCACCTGTCCTCATTCCAGTTGTAGCTGGAGTGGGCAAACCGATTGCCAAGTCACTCATTAAAGGCGGAATGGTTCTCTATGAAAAAAGCAAGGGAGCATTCGCAGAACTTGGTGAGACTTGGGAAGACATGGTAGCTGAGGCAAGAGCGGAAATCGCTGATTCCAAGGAGTTACCAACAGTTGAAGTTCATACTACCTCTACTAACAGTGTATCTGAGAACGGGCTGTAGACTTCCCAATGCTTTTTGTTCTTTGGCTCAAGCTTAGAGAATACCTTACGTAATTCGTAATTCCATTGAATTGCGAATTACGAATTACGAATTTCAAGGGAGGAAATTTGCAAAGGTGTTGAAAAATGGTTATGGCAGTCTCACCCAGATGCCGACAAGTATGCAGCAAGCAACTTTAGCAAAAAAATCTAAACCCATACATACACGAATTGTTAGTTCTACCCCAACACGGCTACGGTTGAGAGTTGCACCCTCTCACCGTCAGTCTGGGGAAATGGAAAGAATTGCCAGTGCGCTACAAGCACATCCTAATATCAATCAGGTTCGGACAAATGTCCAAAATGGTAGTATTACCATTGAACAAGATGGCAATAAGGGTAGTCAAGAAAATGTTTTCGCTTCGCTCAAGGATTTAGGCATTATTTTTGGCGATATCGCGGAAGGAAAATCTGACGCGGCTGCAGAAGTCTCGAATGCAGTTGTTGATTTGAACAAGCGAGTCAGAGTATCAACGAATGGTGTCGTCGATCTACGCTTCCTTTTTCCATTGGGGCTTGCCAGTCTTGCAGTACGGCAGTTAATCGCTAAAGGGCTGCAGTTAGAAATTATACCTTGGTACGTGTTAGCTTGGTACGCCTTTGATAGCTTTATTAAGCTGCACGCCACGAGTCATATAAAATCACCAAGTGAGTAACATCAAGTTCGGATAAACGCTTATAAATCTTGAAGAACTCCACCCCGGTTTTGTCTTACGCCAAAACCGCCCCTCCCCGAGTGCGGGGAGGGATTTAAATATTGCGGGAACTACAACTAATTAACCGAACCTGATATAAAAGATTTTGCTTTACTTTCTTGGTTTTACCATATATTTAATGATTTTTGTGGGCTTAATTTATTGAACCGCCAAGACGCCAAGAACGCCAAGAATGAGTAGAGTTTGCGTAAGTCCTAATCTATATTCGCAGGAGTAAAATCAATTGTGATGACTGTAGCGTAGGGATCGAGCGCTGATTCTGGTACAGTAATTGTCAATTCCCCTAATGGATCGGGATTAAATAATGTATCCATAATTGCACAGCGCTTCGTGTAGTTAAGTTCTGTTGCGTTAGCTAGAACTTGCACGGACTTCACTCTCTTAATCGGCACTCCGCGCACGGTGAAAGTGTCATATGGTTTTAATAGTAAGTGTAAATAAACTCTGTTTTCCTTACGTGTTGAAGTTCCATAAAACTGCCAAGGTTCCAATCCAGGCTGCGTTTCCAAAATACTTTCACTATGCTTTGCCATCCATGTTTCCAGTACTGCCAAGCGTTCTAGTAATTCTGGCTGAATAGTTCCATCCCCCATTGGGCTGATATTTAACAGTAAATTACCGCCTTTACCTGCAACTTCACAAAGTGCATGAATTAACTGCCGCGCAGTTTTGAAGTGGGTGTCTGCTGGATTGTAGCCCCAACTTTCATTAATCGTCATGCAAGTTTCCCAGGCTGATTCAGGTGGCTGAGGCGGGATGAACTGTTCTGGTGTACTGAAGTCGCCAAAACCAGGCAAGCGATCGTTGATTAAAATATCTGGCTGTAGAGAACGAATGAAATCGTTTAATTTTCGTGCTTGCCATTGTTCGGGAGTACGTTCCCAACTACCATCAAACCAGATAATATCGATTGGACCGTAATTTGTCAGCAATTCTTGTACCTGGGCAAACATAAAATCAGTAAATCGCTGCCATTGTTCGGGCGTCGGCTGACGATACTGACCAAAAACATAAGGTTTGTCAGCTTCAGTAAAGGCAGGATAGTCTGGATGATGCCAGTCAATTAATGAAAAGTACAAGCCAATGCGAATTCCACGCGATCGCATAGCCTCCACAAATTCTCGTACAATATCTTTACGGTAAGACGAGTTTTTAATTGAAAAATCCGACTGTTCCGTGTCAAACATGGCAAAGCCATCGTGATGTTTTACTGTCAGAATGGCATATTGCATTCCCATGCGTTTAGCCAATTTTGCCCATTCTTGAGGAGCATATTTTTGTGGATTGAATGCTACTGCTGTACTGTGGTATTCATCTACAGGAATATTCTTGCAAAAGGGTAAACTAAATACACCGCCCACAAGAGGCCATGATAATTCGCATCCACGTTGGGAACTATGTCCCCAGTGAATAAACATCCCAAATCGAGCGGTGACAAACCAGTTTGTTGAATTTTGTGGAATCACAATTTTTGTTTTAAAAGGACAACTTGTATAGTGCGAGAATGGGATGAAGAAAAAGAGGAGTGGGTGGATGTGGAACTGATAAATCAAGCTTTTGAGAAGGGCGATAAAGTTTTAGCTTTCGTTAACAGCATGGGTGGAACTCCCCTCAGCGAACTCTATATTATCTATCGCCAGCTTGTAGAGGTTTGTGAAAAGCACTCTTTGCAGATTGTACGTAACCTGATTGGTCCTTATATGACTTCTTTAGATATGCAAGGTTGTTCAATAACTCTACTCAAGCTAGATGATGAGATGATCGAGTTATGGGATGCACCTGTCAAAACACCAAGTTTGCGCTGGGAAATCTAAGTTCGTAGTTGCGCTTCAACGCAGTATTTAATTATATGAAAAAAGAACAAATTTTGCAATGGTTGCAGGCATTTGCTACAGAGATAGAACAGAATAAAGATTATTTGACTCAATTAGATGCCGCGATCGGTGATGCTGATCACGGGATGAATATGAGCCGTGGCTTTCAAAAGGCGACAGCGAGCTTAGCAAGTGTCGCCGACAAAGACATCGGTACTATTTTGAAAACAATCAGCATGACACTTATTTCCTCAGTAGGAGGTGCAAGTGGTCCTCTTTACGGCACATTTTTTCTCCGTGCAAGTACAGTTATCACGGGTAAGCATGAATTGACTGAGGAAGATATGCTCGAGATGCTGCAAGCAGGTTTGGATGGGGTACTTCAACGCGGCAAAGCGCAATTAGGCGACAAGACAATGATAGATGTGCTATCCCCTGCTGTAACAGCTTTTAGTCAAGCTGTTGGAGAAGGTAAGAGTATGCTTGAAGCAATGCAACTGGCTGTAGCAAAAGCTGAACAAAGTATGAAAGATACTATCCCAATGATTGCGAAGAAAGGGCGGGCAAGCTACTTGGGAGAGCGGAGTGTGGGACATCAAGATCCAGGAGCAACTTCAAGTTATTTGATGTTGAAATGTTTGTTAGAAACGCTCTTAAGTTCTGGTGCATGAAGTTTTACAGTCATCTCTACAGTAGTGGTTAAGGTGTAGAATGTAGGTTATTGATTAAAATGCGGGAAATGACCAAGTGTTAACATCAAGGTAGGCAATGTAAAAAAATTCCTTTTATAAACACCTGTGATACCGATTAATCTTGACTCTTTAATCAGCGCAATTACTGGTATCGTCAGTCCCACCGCTTTAATCAAAGATAAGATTCAACGCAGCGAGACTGTCATTAAGTTATTAAAAAAATTTAGCCTCGATACAGCATGGGTAAACTGCTGCTAATTTTCGATGGCTTTGATGAGATGGCAGCAAAGTGCGATCGCCAGCAAATGATCAACAACTTTTGGGAGTTGGCGAAAGTAGTGGTTCCTGGTGCTAAGGTAATCTTGACTTGTCGCACTGAGCATTTTCCAGAAGCATAAAGAAGGACGTGCTTTACTCAATGCTGAATTGCTCGCTTCTACAGCAAGTTTGACTGGGGAAACACCCCAATTTGAAGTGCTGGAACTAGAGAAATTCAACGACGAGCAAATCCGTGAGTGTTTGTCATTTAAAACTGAAGCAACAACAGTTGAGCAGGTGATGAGTAATCCGCATCTTTGCTACAGGAGATGCTAATTGTGAGATTACGTTGTGGCAGGTTGCTGATAATACATAAATTTTGAGACTTCAAGGACATAGCGATTGGGTACGCTCAGTAGTCTTCAATCGTGATGGTACAATCTTAGCAAGCGCTAGTTACGACCATACAGTCAAGCTATGGGATATTTGTACAGGTAAGTGTCTCAAAACACTGCAAGGACATACCAGTAGGGTAAATTCAGTAGCAATTAATTATGATAGTAAAATTTTAGCTAGTTGCAGTACTGACAATACAGTAAAGCTATGGGATATCCCCAACAATGGGATATCGAGACAGGAGAGTTTTTGAAAACCATACGCGGACATACCTACTCAGTTCGCTCAGTAGTCTTTAGTCCTGACGGTAAAATTATAGCCAGTGGTAGCTCGGATGAAACTATTAAGCTTTGGGATTTAAAGACGGGAGAGTGTCTCAAAACTTTGATCAATAAACTATATGCAGATATGAATATCACTGGTGTTAAAGGTTTAACGACAGGTGAAAAAACCACGCTTAAAGCTTTAGGAGCGCTGGAAAATGAGTAATAAATAGTGCAAGTAAGTTGGCTACAAAGAACTATACAAAAAATTGCACTAGTTTTTAATGATAGTACAATAAAAATTTTAACTAGGCAGGAAATAGACAATGGACAATCTTTTCGATAGCTTTAAACAAAGAATTATGCAGGGACTAAAAAATCGTATTCCAGTAGAATCGAAATTGATAATTCTAGGAGAAATTATCTATGCAGTTGAACGTCGAGATTTGATACCAAAGCAGGCACGAGAGCTAGAGGAGTTACTCGATATACAGAATGCTGTAGAAGACTATGCAGCCATCAGAGAAAAAGCAATTTTTGGTGAATTAATAGAAGAAATTCAAGTATAAAAATATTGATAAAGTAGAGGTGGAAATTGTCATTGTTTCTCCCAGCTTCCAATTAGCCTTTTGGAATACGGGAAGTGGACGTGCAGAAGGTTCAAGCTAAAGTCTCCCTTGCTTTTGCGTTTCTAATTTGATGATTCACAGAACCCGCTGGGTACTAATACTATGCAAATTCTTCATCTAGATAACTGCCCATCTGTAAAGCACCTTTTTCACTTTTGATGAGGTGCATTACACTTCGTTAAGACACTCTATACAGATAGCAAATAACAGCTTAGAATAAGTGTGTGAGTAAAAGCTTCTCAACAAAGTTGACGGTGTGCCGTGGTTGGAATTATCATTGTCTCTCACAGTTTTCAATTAGCCCAAGGAATACGTGATCTGGTGATGCAGATGGTTCAGGGTAATGTCTCTGTTGCTGTAGCTGCGGGAATTGACGATCCGGATAACCCGTTAGGCACAGATGCCATGCAAGTCTATGAAGCGATCACCTCGGTTTACAGCGATGAGGGTGTTATCGTCTTAATGGATTTGGGTAGCGCCTTAATGAGTGCAGAAATAGCGTTAGAGTTTCTTACACAAGAACAGCGACACAAAGTGCATTTGTGTGAAGCACCTTTAGTTGAAGGTGCTATGGCTGCAGCCGTTGCCGCAGCATCTGGCTGTAATGTTGAGCAAGTCATGGCTGAAGCCCGAGGAGCATTAGTCGCAAAAGCAACTCAATTGGGTATAGTCATTAGTCAACCGTCATTAGTTACTAATGAAGGACAAATGACGAATGACTTGCAACAAGTCACTCATGAAATCCATATCGTTGTCAATAATAGGTTAGGATTGCACGCCCGTCCAGCATCTCGGTTTGTCGCCACGGCAGCCCGGTTTCAATCTCAAATTCAAGTTAAAAATTTAACTAAAGGTACTGAAGCAGTCCGTGGTGATAGTATTAACCAGGTAGCAACTTTAGGTGTACGTCAAGGACATGAACTTGCTATTACTGCTACTGGCTTTGATGCAAATGAGGCGTTAGCTGTATTGCAAGCACTCTTCAAAAGTAACTTTGGGGAAATCGAGTTTGCTCACCCTGTCGCACCTGCTCCGCCCTCTCCCCTCTCTATCTCTCCCTCTCACCTCCAAGGAATCCCTGTCTCTCCGGGGGTGGCGATCGCACCTATTTTTCTGCATCACTCCACTCCCCTTATTATCCAGCAATATCACGTAGATGATGTGGAAGGAGAGTCGCAACGGGTACATATAGCTTTTCAAAAGGCACAACAGGAAATTCAAGCTTTACTCTCAGAAACATCTACTCAAATTGGCGATGCAGAAGCTGCTATCTTTGATGCCCATCTGCTTTTTCTAGAAGATCCAGTACTGATTGAGCAGGTTCACCAATGCATCTTTACACAGCATCTGAATGCTGAAGCTGCTTGGCAAGGGGTTATTGATGAGCTAGCGAACAATTACCGTCGCTTGGAAGACTCATACTTACAAGAACGAGTTGCTGATGTCATTGACGTGGGGCAAAGAGTGCTACGACTTTTAACGGGGAATGAGCCTTCACAACTAAACTCTAGGGAACCAGTCATTTTGATAGCATCTGAGTTAACTCCCTCTGATACCGCTAGGCTAAATCCAACACAGGTACTGGGTATCTGTACGACTTCTGGCAGTGCAACTTCCCATAGTGCCATGATCGCCCGTTCTCTAGGGATACCAGAAGTTGTCGGTGTACCAAATGAGATATTACAGCTCGCAAATGGTACTCTTGTAGCACTGGATGGTGAAACTGGACAGGTATGGATAGAGCCAAACCCAGATATATTAGCTACACTTAATGCCAAGCGGGATGCATGGCAAGCTACAAAAAAGCTTGTGTTTGCAGGTACGCATGAGCCAGCAATGACTCGTGATGGTCAACGTATAAGTGTATTTACTAATATTGGAAGTATATCCGACGCCAAACTTGCTCTTACCTGTGGTGCAGAAGGTGTAGGACTGTTCCGCACTGAGTTCCTTTATTTACAGCACGCCAATGCTCCTTCTGAAGAAGAACAATTGGAAGTTTATCAAGCAATTGCCCAAGTTCTTGATCAACGTCCCTTGATTATTCGCACCCTAGATATTGGCGGAGACAAGCCACTTCCTTACTTTGATATGCCCTCGGAAACCAACCCATTTTTGGGCTGGCGTGGAATTCGTATGTGTTTAGCACATCCAGATATTTTCAAAACGCAGTTGCGAGCGATTTGTAGAGCTAGTGCCGGAAACCAGATTAAGATTATGTTTCCGATGATTGCAACTGTTGAAGAAGTACAAGCAGCCAAAGTATTTCTGATGGACGTACAAGCTGAACTACGTCAAGAAAATATCCCATTCGATGAAGCAATGGAAGTGGGTATCATGGTGGAGGTGCCCTCGGCTGTGACACTAGCCCATCACTTAGCGAAAGAAGTGGACTTTTTCAGTATTGGGACAAACGATCTTAGTCAGTATGTCATGGCTTGCGATCGCACAAATCCAAGAGTTGCCTCTTTAGCTGATGCCTTACATCCCGCAGTACTGCATATGATTCAGCAAACCGTTCAAGCTGCACATAAAGCCGAAATCTGGGTTGGGTTATGTGGAGAAGTCGCTGCAGATCTTGACGCTATACCGATTTTACTAGGATTGGGACTGGATGAGGTTAGTCTTAATCCCCAAGCCATTCCTGCATTTAAGTCTCGCGTCGTCGAGTTGACAGTCATCGAAGCGAATGCGATCGCAACATTCGCATTGCAACAAGATACCGCCGCTAAGGTAAGAGACTTAGTACAGAATTTCACAAGTTCGTAGCGTTATTGTGTCCTTTTGTCATTGCGTTGGCGCAGGAGCAAGGGAGGGCATACGTAACGGAGTGAAGCGTAAACGCAAAGCAAGAGACGCTTTTCATGCGTATCGCCAACAATCAGGGAAATATTTGTGCTAACTAAACACAACTTGTAAATCTAAAACAAACCCAGGTAAAACATCTTCTCCTGGTAAGCTTGTTGGATTATTCAACACTTCTGGTAGCTGATTAGCCCGATAAATTTCTACTTTTTTATTTTTTGTATCAATTAACCAACCCAAACGCAATCCATTATCGATGTATTCCTGCATCTTTTTGCGTAGCGGTTCCATATTGTCACTTTTGGAACGTAATTCAATCGCAAAATCTGGACAAAACGGTGGAAAGGAGTCTTGTTCTTCTGGTTTTAATGTATCCCATCTGGCTTGAGTCACCCAAGCTGCATCGGGAGAACGTTCTGCACCATTGGGAAGTCGGAAAGCGGTTGAGGAGTTAAAAGCAATACCAAGTAACGATTGGCGGTTCCAAAACCAAAGTTGTCCTTCAATATCTATATTGCGCTTAGCTGTATTTCCCCCAGTAGGAGGCATAATAATTAATTCTCCTGTAGCGGTTAGTTCTAGCTGTACGTCTCGGTTAGCAGCAGCTAGGAGTACGAATTGCTCTTCTGAGACTTTCAGGTTTGCGGGGATGTTGAGAGACAAATTGCTCATAGACAATTAAACATTAAAAATGTCCATAATATATATAGTCTAAAGTCCAGTTGTAAACTAAGCCAACATCACCTGCTGAACAGTTAGGTTTATTGCTGGGAAAAGCTTAGAGATAATTTGTTGGCTGTCAGTAAACACAGTTTGCTTGTAAACTTTTCCTATAAGCAGGCAAACCGTGACCTTGTTCTACAACGGGTCAACAATCCAGTATTCGCCAACACCTGCTTCTGCGTACTCGGACATTTTCATATTGTAGTCGCGGTCCACAGATTCGGGAGATACCACCTCAACAATTAGTAGTGGTGCAGTTTGAAGGACAGCAGAAGTTTTCTCAATTGTCTGTGCTTGCTCCTTTGTCATAACCAATATATCAGGTCGCCTGAGTTGTTTTTTAGTAATTACCTCGGTGCCATTAGGTCGCGCTTCTAGAGTCAAACCCAGACGTTGTTTTTCTAGAAGAAACTGAAATAATAGCAGAGTAATAATCGCCTCATGCTTACCAGTACCAGGGGGCATTTCTACCAGCACCCCATCTTCCAATTCATAACGTTTGTCTGTGCCATCATTGTAGGTTAAATACTCCTCAATGGTAAATTTTACAGGGGTTTTGGACATTGCGTAGCCTCCTTTTCTGTGGGCGTGCGCCGCCACATTACTCTGTCCTTATAATAAAGCTCGTTGAAAACCTCTACGCTCTTTTTGTAATACCCTCAACAAAAGATTCGAGTTCTCACGCTACATGCCAAATTTTAATTGTGCAATCAGAACTACCACTGGCTATAAATTGATTATCTGGGCTAACAGCAATACAATTCACCGCTTCTAGATGTCCAGTAAGTGTTTGTAATAATTCTCCAGTGTATAAATGCCAAATCTTTATGGTTTTGTCAGCACTGGCACTAAAAAGGATTTGTCCATTAGGACTTATAACTACTGATTTTACCTCACCTGAATGTCCTGTTAATGTATGCAAGACTTTACTTGTGTCTATGTGCCAAATTTTAATAGTTTTGTCACTACTACCACTTACCAGAATTTGCCCATCAGGAGAAACAGCGACTGATTTTACCTCACCTGAATGTCCGTTGAGAGTGCGTAATGGTTCTCCAGTGTGTGGATTCCACAACCGAATTTTGTTGTCGCTACTGCCACTGATCAAGATTGTCCCATCAGGGCTGATCACAGCAGCATTAACTACAGATGAATGCCAAAGGGTACAGATGCGATCGCCATTATGCAAATTCCAAATCTTAATTTTATTACTACCGGAGGCAAGAATTTGTCCATCCGAACTGATTGCCACGCAGTTTACTGGTTTTTGATGCCCTAAGAGAGTATGAAGTAATTTTCCTGTGGAAATATGCCATACCTTGACATTACTTCTAGGGCTGTCGCAACTGCCAACAGCAAGAAGATTTCCATCAGGGCTGACAGCAACCGATGAAACCTCTGCCAAACTCTGACTTAGAGTGCGAATCGCTTTGCCAGTATTCACATTCCATACCATTATGGTTTTGTCTACACATCCACTAACTAAACTTTGTGCATCCGGACAAATAGCGATTGATGAAATATTGCCGGAATGTCCAGTGAGCGTGTGCTTGAGAGAAGCACATTCTTGTTGACATTGATGTTTGAAGTTGGCGATCGCATTCAAAATCTCCTCAACATAACTTATACTTTGACGATCATCAACAGCCAGATAATATTCTCTCAGCTTTTCCACATATTCCTTGTCTTCTACTCCTACTGCTGAGCGCATCGCCTGTAGCGGATGACTTAATTGCTGTTGCGGGATTTGACGCAGTTGCAACCATGTTCTTACAGAATAATCTACCTGCTCCTCTGCCAAAGTGCGATCGCTTAAGTGTGATAAACTCTGGGCTAATTGCAAAGCCATCTCAGGAATCCAAGAACGCTGTTCTACTTGTAGGGCTTGGTAAACTTGTTGATATCCTATCGCTATTTTTTGTACTGATTGTATATCCGTCGCATCTTCGGTCATAGTTGGTAGTAACTCTGGAAGTAGAGGCGCTACATCATGATGAATCAAATGGAAAATATCTGCAATCCAACTTGCTGCTAAAGTATGACCAGTAATCAATACTTGGCACAGGCTTTCAATATCCTGACGATTGACTCGATATTTTAAAGATAACTTACTAATATCAATTCCCTTTTTTTCCCATTTCTCAGCTTTTTCAAGCGTTGCCAAATTGAAAGCATTATCTTCTCCAAGATTGTTAATTTCTTCTATATTTTCTCCCATTTCTAGAAGTTCATTTCTAATTCTTCTCCACTCTAATGCTCTATTCTTTGCTGATTCCTCAACAATTTCTTTGTAAGGTAGTCGAGAAATTGTTTGATAATAATAATTTTCTGGTCCCATCCCCCAATAGCCAATGCGAAAATTCAAGTAATTTCCATCAGCTTCTGACTCTAATATCAAAATAGGCTCTGTTTTCAAAATTCCAAACAAAGCTTTGATACTTGATTCACTGTGGAAACGCTTACTATCCCATGCCCCTGCTAAAAACTCTGTTGGTCTAACCGGATTGTGTAGAGAGTAATGTTTGTTGAGAAACTCTCGCAACCCTTCAGCTAACATGGTCTCAATTTCTGAAATTTCTTCTTCCTCATACTCAAATTTCTCAAACTTGACTTTAGGAGGGGCAAGAAAAATTTTTAATGGCTTGCGTATATTGTTATTAGTATCTAATATTTGTGAAGGAGATAATCGTAAAGGCCAGTTATCAATAATTTTCTGAAATTCTGGTAGTTTGAGTGCTGTTTCTCTCTGGTATGCTACTATTTTTAATTGCGTTTGATGGGAGACATCAGCTAGTTGCTGTTTCTTTTGTTCAAATCCTCCTACATAACTAATACTATTTTCAGCTTGGATAAAATCTTCAGTTTCTTGAGGATACTGGTATTGAAGTGTCAATGGGCGCGGTTCAAGATTCTTTTGCACGATATTTGTAATGACAGGTGCAAATTCCAGTATCAGTTCAATGAGTAATTTTAAACCTGGTTCCATACAAATATGGTTTTAGAGAATATATATTCAATAATATCAATTTTACCGACGTTATCGCTTGTTTGAATTTGTATCAAAACTATCAT